>JAVQWE010000118.1:0-7699 GCA_033579175.1 Phycisphaerales bacterium
CGGGGAATCAAGCAGAACTTCGTCGTGCCGCCTGGAGCCACCCGCCTCTACCTGGCAAGCTGGGACTTTTTCGAGTGGAACAACAATGTCGGCTACCGGAATGTCCGAATCAGCCGTCCCGGGCGGATCGTCACGGTGAAATGAATGCGGCCTGACGGAGGAAGGGCCACGAAACCCCATCGCGGGCGAAGCGCGGGATACAGGCCCGACTCGCTTCGCCCGCGGGATTTGCGCGCTGCCCCTGGCGCGTATGATGTCGGCCGGTGCGGGTGGTGTCCTACAACATCCTCGACGGTGGCGAAGGCCGGGCCGATCCGCTGGCCGAAGTGTTGCTGGCGCAGCGGGCGGACCTGATCGCACTGATCGAAGCCGACAATCCGCAGGTTCTGGCCCGGATAGCTGCGCGGCTCGGGATGGATTACGTCGTGGCCGAGGGCGAACGACATGCCGTCGCGCTTCTGGCTCGCTACCCGATGGAAAGCACGATCAACCATGCAGTCTTGAGAACTTCGGGGCCTGATTGCTTCCTGGAAGCGGAAGTGACAACACCGCCCCGCGGAAAACTGGTGGTGGGTGTTCTGCATCTCCATCCCCGCGCGGATGAGTCCGACGAACATCGCCGGGAGCAACAGCTTCGGTTGGTGCTGGAGGTTTTCGCCCCGCGCCGCAGGCAGAATCAGGCCCATCTGCTCCTGGGGGATTTCAACGCGAACTCGCCCGTGCAGGAGATCGACCCGCAGCGATGCAAAAAGGCCACCCGCGAATCCTGGCATCGCAACGGGGGGCAACTGCCGCGTCGCGCGATTCAGATGCTGCTCGACGCCGGCTACCTCGACACGCTGGCCGTAGCCCGCCCCGATCAGGCCCGATCCACCGGCTCGTTCACCACCCAGCACCCCGGCCAACGGGTGGACTACATCTTCACCTGGGGATTCAAGTCCGAAGACATCCGCGATGCCTGGATCGAGCAGGATCGACTGGCGAAATACTCCAGCGATCACTTTCCCGTGGGGTGTGAACTTCGATGAACTGGCGGTCGCTTGCTGACTGGGCCAAGCACCGGCCGATCCTGCTGCGTCTGGCGGATCGACTCGGCCGCGGGCGGGGGCGCTGGCGGCCGCTGGACGGGCTGCCTCGCGTGCCGAGGCGGGCGCCCATGGTGCCTGATCTGGGCAGGTTCCTCTCGGCGCAGCTGTCGGCCGTCTGGATCGGTCATGCCACCGTCCTGTTACGAGTGGGTGGAATGACCGTCCTCACCGACCCGGTCTTCTCCAATCGCATCGGGCTGGATGTGGGTCTGCTGACCCTCGGCCCGCAGAGGCTCATCCGGCCGGCATTGTCGCTCGAGCACCTTCCACGGGTCGATCTGATCCTGGTCAGCCACGCCCATTTCGACCACCTCGACCGCCCCACGCTGACGCGCTTCGATCGCGCCACGCCTGTCCTCACTTCGCAACACAACGATGATCTGATTCGTGATCTGGGATTCCGTCGGGTGTCGGCTCTGCGGCCGGGCGACGTGCAGCAGGTGGGCCGATTGAAGGTAACGGCGTGGCCGGTGCGTCATTGGGGTCCGCGGGTGTTTTTTGATGACCATCGCGGGTACTGCGGCTTCCTGCTGGATTCCGGGCAACATCGCGTGCTCTTCGGGGGCGACAGCGCCGATGGCGAACATTTCTCGGCTCTGCAGAACGTCGATCTGGCGATTCTCGGGATCGCCGCGTACGAACCCTACCATGCTGCTCACGCAACGCCCGAGCAGGCGTGGGGCATGTTCCGACGCATGGGAGCCCGCTGGCTGCTGCCGATGCATCACAGCACGTTTTCCCTGAGTCTGGAGCCTCCCGGGGAGCCCCTGCAACGGCTGCTGGCCGCAGCGGGGCCGGCGGTGGATCGAATCGTCATCCGGCAGATCGGCCAGACCTGGGCCGCCTGAGTCTCCGCCGCGGACCTACCAACGCGGGTCGCGCGCCTCCGGATCGATGGGATTCTCCTGTTCCTTCAGATCGTTCAGCAGGTCGACGAAGTCAGCATCATCGAGCTCAAACCAGCCGGGAACCGCAGCGGGGGGCATGCCGCGTCGTTGAGCCAGGGCGCGGACAATCTTCTGACGCAGTTCAGGATCGAGGATTTCGCGGATGCGGATCATGGCAGCTCGGCCGGGCGGCTGGCGGGGACGGAGACGGCGGAGCCGTTCGGGCCGGAGGGGCTTTCAACGAGTCGGTCGGCCGGGGCGTGACCGGCAGACATTAATTCCGGCAGCCTCTGACAGATCACCGAAGCCGGCAGCGCGTAGGTTTCCGTTCGGCCGGCCCGGGCGATATTCAGCCCAACAACCCTTCCGTCCAGGGTAATCACCGGAGAGCCGCATTCGCTGGGTTGAAGCGTTACCATGTCGTGTTGAATGACGGAAGGAAAGCCGACCCGCCGACTGCTGAGTTTTCCCCCCATGGCATTCTGCCGCTGTGAGCGGATGCTCCCCTGGCCTCTGGCGCCAAGGGTGACGTTCAGCTCCAGTCGCTGGTCCCCGCGTTGCACCAGCACGCGGATCGTCTGACCCGGCTTCATCCGGCTCAGCAGCATGGTGACAGACCGCTGGTCGGGGACCGGCACACCCTCGATCCCAATGATCAGATCATCGGCCTGCATCCCGGCCCGGGCCGCACCGCCATTGGCCACGACATCGATCACTCTGGCACCGGCATTGAGACTGTCGCGCAGTTGCACGCCCATCACGGCGTCCGAGAGAATCGTTCGCCGTTCAACGCTGACCACACCGACGGCAAGCGGCAGCTCCGTCGGTCCGACTGCTGCCAGCCAGGTGCCGACCGGAGGGTCTTCCACCTCCTCGAACCTGACCGGCGAAAGGTTTGAGGCCTCGATTTTCAGCAGGGCCAGGTCATGCTCAACGATCTGGCTCACCAGCTCCGCTGGATAGGGCCTGCCCTCGATCCGGACAACCGGCGGGCCACGCAACTCGCTGGCCTTGGTGAGAATGTGCCCGTCCGAAGACACAATCGTCCCCAAGGCCACCTGCTGCCCGAATACGATGATCGGCACGACGCTCTTGCGGAGGTCTCCCATGACCGGGGCGAACGCGCGCCGAAGGTCGATTTCGTTGGCTGTCGGCGGGGCGGTCGGACCCAGTTCCCACCGCTGCGGTGGGGGATCATCCGAGAACTTGAGGTTCCGGGGCGAGGAAGTCCCCGTTTCAGCGCCGGCAGAGTTGATCATCCAAACCAGCAGCACGGAGATTGGGAACAATCGGGAGACCATCTTGGTGTGAATTATTCAAGGTGCCGGTCGCCGGGATAAGGTGATCGAGACAACATCTGCTTCACCAGATTCTCTGATCAACCCAATTTCTACATTTTCTCCAATTTTACTGGATCGAATCAGGGTTCGCAGGTCATCGGCGTTGACCACCTGTTTCCCATTGAACGAAGTGATGATGTCTCCCGGTTGCAACCCTGCCTCCCGGGCCGGGCCGGCCTGATCCACAAGCGTGATCCGGGCACCGGCCGGATCATCCTCAATGGCCACACCCAGCCACGGTGAGTTGCGAAGCCAACCCATGGCATCCTCGATCGGATTCCAATCTTCCCCGGCGGCCAGACGCTCCCAAGTGGCGGTGAATTTGTCGATGGGAACGTGCCGGTTGTCATGATTCGGAGCTCCGATGCGGCTGTGGATGCCGATCAGCTTTCCGTCGAGCGTAAACAACGGGCCGCCGCTGTCGCCACCGACCAGAACCGCATCAGTCTGGATGAAGATGCCCTGCCGGATTACCCGTCCGACGCGTAAGACGGCCGGGCGGTCGGAACGCCAGCCTCCGGGGTGCCCTAACGCCACGACCCAAGTTCCCGGTTCAACCGTTGACGAGCGACCCAGCGTGACGGTGGGCAGATTCGGCACCGGACTGCCTTCCTCAAACTCGATCTGAATCATGCCGGCGTCTTCTACCCCGTTGCGACCCAGGGATTTGCCTCGAAATCGCCGACCATCCTCGAGAATCACCTCGGCGACGCGCCCGGGGGTGCCTGAGACATGTCCGGCCGTCAGAATCAGGCCGTCGGGGGAGACCAGCACGCCGCTGCCGGCACCGCCGCTGGCGAAACGCAGGGCGACGGTCGCTGCCCGAATCTCCGGCAGAATCCGTTGAACCTGCCGCTCCACGGCCCGCAGCGAGTCGGCCGTCACGGGAACCGGATCAGCCGGCAGGGTGGAACCCATCGCGGCTACGAAGATGACGGCAATCCCGATGATTCGGTTTATGCGGTTCATGAGAGCGACAGGCCGCGCGGGGCCTTCTGCAAATCCGATTCTGCAATCATCTTACCCCAGAAAGGTTCAACGCGGCGAGGCGCGGGCAAGGTGTTCGGGGCGAGTCACCCGGTGGATTGCTGCTCCAGCTCCCGGCGCATCTGCTCGGCAATTCGCCCGAAAATCGGGGACATCGGGCAATCGATCTCCGACAGCCGTTGATGGCATTCCATCACGTGGCTGAGGATTTCGCGGGAGGTTGCCTCCGGGGTGGGAACGGCGACGAAATCACCCATCACCGCCGGTGGTTCATCCATTCCGGTCAGAAGCCTGTCCAGCCGGGCCAGCCCCAGCAATCTGGACCGCTGCGCCGGGGGGGCAGCGATGGCAAATCTCCGGGGGTCGCCGGCGGTCCGGTGCAGGTCCATCATCGTGCCCAGGAACGTGCTGTCGACGTACCCGCAGCCACTGAGTTCCAGCACGACGACAGATTTCGGGTCTTCTCGCAGCGTGCGGGCCGCCAGATCTTTCACCACCCGGCTTTCGCGGACGGTTCCCCGTCCCGTGACGCGAATCACAAAACCGTCGGCGGTTGGCGCAACGGACACACCGGGGATTGGGTCTGCCATGGCCTGCTCCGGTGAAATGCCCGGGGCTTGCGTTCAGGAAATTTTACCCGATTCCGGCTGGTGCGAAAGCCGAAAACACCCCGATCTACCAATGCCAGATCTGGTTCCAGGCCTGCAGCCAGTCATCGGCGCGGCTGACGACCTTCAGGGGTTCTACCAGCTCGACCCCCGGTCGTCCCTTGAACTGCAAGGCAGAATCTACCGTGCCCAACTCGATCGTAATGGTGGTGGGTCGCCGCGGAACGTAAGGGCGCGTGGCGATCGGTTCGGTCAAGGCGCGGCGCGCAGCGGTCTCGATGCGCCGGCAGGCCTCAGCCGGCGGCAGATGCCGTGCGGAGTATCGGGACAGCCCGCGTTTGACGGCGACCGTGTGCAGGCCGCTTCCCAGCAGTTGTGTGCCTTCCCGACAGGTGGCCTCGTCGCCGGTGATCAGGACGACAGGGCATTGGTAATGCCCGCACAGGGCAGCGTTGATCCCGAATTCTCCCACGCAATCGTCGTTAAAATAGAGGTTCCGCCAGGTGGTTGTGGAGATCGTGTGGCAGAGCACGCCGTCTGGCGTGCCTGCCCGGGCGTGCATTCCCACCATCAGGGCGGCATCGCAGCCCTGTTCAAGAATCTCCGTGTAGCGGCTCCAGGCGTGCCCGCTGACCCATTCGCATTCCATCCGTTCCGGGATGAAGGAGTTGAATGTCCAACCCCCGCCGGCACCGTGGCAATCCACCGCCACAACCTCGCTGGCTCCGGCCTGCCGGGCCCCTCGGGCAGCAGCGTTGACTTCGTCGGTGTACAGCCGACGACCTTCTTCGTACAACGGCTCCCCGCCGTTGACCTGCTCCCAGCGGATGATCCCGGAAACCCCCTCCATGTCGGCCATGATCAGAACCCGCATATTATGAAAGATACCCGCTGCCAAAGCGTTTTGTGAGCCTGCCGGGGCTCGAATCCCCTTTTTCTCTTGTCTGAGGGAGAAAAATGCGCTACCTTCTGCTGAGCCGGCGGAGCTGAACATGGCTACGATGAAAGATACGGTGCTGAAGTTCATCGATCGGATCAACGCCCACGATGTCAATGGCATCATGCAATTGATGTCGCCGGCCTATGAATTCGTAAACTCTTCCGGAGAGCGTTTCCGGGATCGGCAGTTCATCCGTGAGACCTGGGAGGCGCAATTCCGGAATCACCCGGATTACACCATCCGGGTACAACGCGTCATCGCCGATGAAGAGGGGGTGGGTGTCTTCGGGACAGCCAGCGGAACCTACGCTCCCGATGGCATCCTCCGCGAGGAAGATCGCTGGGAGGTGCCCAGTGCCTTCCTGGTCATCGCCCGTGACGGACAAGTCACCTACTTCGAAAGCTTCGCAGACACCTCGATCGTATTCGCCGTGATGCAATCGCGCTCGGCAGCCGGCGATTGACTCCCGCCGCGGCCGCAGGGGGGGGGCACATGGAGCCCTGCCGAACGGTCAGTGATTACCTGGCGTGGCCTCCCGGGAGGAAGCCTTCAAGCTTCCGGGCCCGCACCGGGTGCTGGAGCTTGCGGATCGCCTTGGCCTCGACTTGACGCACTCGTTCGCGGGTCACCTTGAAGATCCGACCCACTTCCTCGAGGGTGTAGGTGTAGCCATCGCCGATACCGTAGCGGAGTTTGATGATTTCCCGCTCACGATAGGTCAGCGTCTTGAGGACCTGCTCGATCTTGTCCTTCAGCATCTCCTGGGTCGCAGAGCTGACCGGATCCTCTGCCTTCTCGTCAGGGATGAAATCTCCGAAGTAGCTGTCTTCGGATTCCCCGACCGGCCGGTCGAGGCTGATCGGATGCCGGCTGATCTTCAAGACCCGGCGCGTTTCGCTGACGCTCATTCTGGCTTTCTTGGCAATCTCCTCGATCGTCGGCTCGCGACCGAACTCCTGCATCAGAGCCTTGCTGATGTTGCGCAGCTTGCTCATGGTTTCGATCATGTGCACGGGGATACGGATCGTGCGGGCATGATCGGCGATCGCCCGGGTGATGGCCTGGCGAATCCACCACGTGGCGTACGTGCTGAACTTGTACCCGCGGCGATACTCATACTTATCGACCGCGCGCATCAGCCCGGTGTTGCCTTCCTGAATGATGTCGAGGAACGACAAACCGCGATTTCGATACTTCTTGGCGATGGACACCACCAGACGCAGATTCCCCCCTGACAGCTTGCGCTTGGCGTCCTCATATTTGTTGTAGATCTTCCTGGTCTGAACGACGCGCTTGTGAAGGCTCTGCGCGTCCTCCAGAACCAGGTCTTCCAGACCGGCAAGCTCCTGCTGGCAGACCTCCAGGTCTTCCCCGGGGTCTTTCAGTTTCTTCAGCTCTTCAATGCGGCCCTCCAGCTCCAGCATCTTGGTGCTGATGCTGTTGAGCTTCTTCATCAGGGGCGTGACCTTGCTCGTCCGCAGCGACAACTCCTCCAGGAGCTTCACACAGCGGCGACGGCGGCGGCGGATGGCGATAAGATAAGGCTCCTGGTCCTTGCGGTTCTTCAGCGACCGCATGGTCTCCCAGTCGCGACGGTTGCGTTCGATCATTTCCCGGATCGTCCGCAGGTTGGTCGGGATGCGCTGGCCGATCGTGCCCTTGTCGGCCTGATCCTCGGCCGTGCTGATCTTCATCGTCCGGTCGAAGGGAAGATCGCCGTCATCCACCTGCTGCAGGATGTCCACCGCGGCCTGAATGCAATAGTCGCTCTCCAGAACCCGGCTGCGGAAGATTTTGCGGGTGATTTCGATCTTCTTGGCCAGGTGAATTTCGAGATCGCGTGTGAGCA
>JAVQWE010000119.1:0-295 GCA_033579175.1 Phycisphaerales bacterium
GCGACTACAAGTGATTTGGATCAATGATTTGGTCTTTTGCATCATGACCTGGATCGCATTCCTTATGTGGACTTACCGGGCCAATATCAACTGTCGGGCCTTTGGAGCCGCTGAGATGAGGTTCAGTCCGGGATGGTCGATCGGTTACCACTTCATACCAGCCCTCAACCTTGTTCGGCCCTACCTGGCGATGAAGGAAATCTGGCAGGCCAGTACCAACCCGAGCAACTGGAAGCAACAGCCGGGCTCCGCATTGCTGAGATGGTGGTGGGCACTGTGGATTCTTCACTGGTTA
>JAVQWE010000119.1:305-7605 GCA_033579175.1 Phycisphaerales bacterium
GGCGCTATCCATGAGACTGCTGATTCATAGCGAGGGCCTGAGCCGCCTGGAGACCATAACAGTAGTGTCCATTATCGTCGGTATCATTTACATCCCGTTGTGTCTCGTGGCGATTGCACTGGTTTCAGCCATTTACCAGAAACAGAAATCGCTGGTGGAACAAACGCGTCCCGTCAGTAGGAAAAAGGGGTCACTACTGATTTTGAACCCCTGCGTGCCGCTTCGTCGAGTCTGAAGCATGGCCCAACCTCCGGGTCTTGTCGTCTCGCGATGATTCTCGCATCTGTCAACCGCAGCGAGGAGCGCGTGGGGCCTTTTCACAGGCCCGCTGACTGCGAGGCGATTGTGAAATCAGTTCCCAGGCTGCTGCTGAGGCTGCCTGAACCTCTGCTGGCGTATCCTTCCGCCTCGTCGATCCGACGATCTTCGCGCAAGCGTGCAGCGCGGCCGGCGGCTCGTAAATAAGAAAGGGCTTCACCCATCTCCGGGAACCTCGCAAGTGCCCCCACACGTCCAGCCGTGCAAGTCCAGTGAAGGTCGGCTCGCCGTGCACGAGTCAAGCATCCGAAAAAGAATCAGTAGTGACCCCTTTTTGCCACCCCTTTTTCTCACTTGGAATCGCGGCTTCCGGGAGAGTTGCGGCGATACGGCCAATACTCAACGCTGGATTGCTGGCGCGTGGGTTGAGGGTACAGCGTCATCAGGTGCATGAAGGCTTCTGGAATGTCGATCCGCACCGGCAGACCGAGGCTCCGGGCGGTTTCGAACGTGATCGGGTGGTCGTGAGTCCAGGTGCCCTGGGTGAGCGTCCGAGCCAGTTCGTGCACACGCTCTGGCGGCATCCGGTCGGCCAGCAGTTCCTGCACGGCTTCCTGCACCTGTCGCAGGGCCTTCTCTGCAACATCGGCCCTGATGAGCGTCTCATCATCAATCTCGCTGAGGGGTTTTTCGCGGAGAACTCTGACCAGAGACGCAGCGGGCCACTCGCCGAGCTGGGGGTCTACAGGCCCGAGAACGGCATTCTCGCTCATGATGATCTCGTCCGCGGCGAGGGCGATCAGGGTTCCTCCTGACATTGCGTAATGCGGAACGATCACCCGCACCTTGCCCCGACGCTTGCGGACCGCGCGGGCGATCTGAAGCGACGCCAGAACCAGCCCTCCGGGAGTATGCAGAACAAGATCCAGGGGGACGTCCGCGTCCGTCATCTGAATCGCCCGAAGGACCTCCTGGGCATCGTTAATGTCGATGTAACGAACCACCGGAAAGCCCAGAAAACCCATCGTCTCCTGCCGATGAACCAGCAGGATGACGCGCGAGCCCCGCTCCCTTTCGATCCGCGCCAGCATGCGGAGCCGGGTTGCCTCAAGCATTCGCCGCCGGATGAGCGGCTCAACCGCGGAGAGCATGAACAGCAACCAGAAGAGATCCATCACTCCCATGTGGCAATCACCTCCACTTGCGGGATGCCCAGACGTCCTCGAGGAACCACTCATCGGCCTGTCGCGAGCGCGGGCGTTGCACTCTCGGCAGCAGAAAGAGCCGATGCAACGTCAGGCCCACGGCAAAACCGCCGACATGGGCCCACCAGGCGATCCCACCCACGTTATCGGGTGCCGCAAGGGAAAGCACACCGTTGAAAAGCTGTGAATAGAACCACACCGCAAGATAGACGATCGCCGGAATTTCGAAGAAGAAGGGAATGAACAGAATCGGCAAGAGCACGATGATCCGCGATCGGGGAAACAGGATCAGATACGCCCCCATCACACCAGCGATGGCACCGGAAGCGCCGACCGCCGGCACCGTCGAATCTGCGTTGAGCAGCACATGAACCACATTGGAAGCGATTCCGGACAGCAGGTAAAAAATAAGGTACCGGGTTCCCCCCATGCGCTCCTCGACGTTATCCCCGAAGAGCAGAAGCGCCCACATGTTGCTGATAATATGCAGCCACCCGCCGTGCAGGAAAACACTGGTCACGAAAGGCCAGTAGCTGTGCGGCAGTCCCACCCATGACGCCCAGGACGGGTCCGTGTAGCGGGCTGGCACCACGCCAAAAAGATAGAAAACCTGCTGCAGCGCCGCGTCGCTCAGTCCCAACTCCAGCGCGAAGAAGGTCGTGTTCAATCCGATCAGTAACCACGTGATCAACGGAACTGATCGACTGGGTATCGTATCCTGGATCGGAATCATGTCTTCAGATTCCTTGCGACGAGGCCGGTAAGCAGAAGAACACGAGCCACTCCTGATTCTGAACCACCGGACGCGGGGCTGTCGACCCTCACACATGGCCGACATTCTCGCAGCGTCCTCGTGGAGAGATCTTACCATCCTCTCAATAGTGGAAAAAAGGGTGGACCGAATGTCTCGTGAGCCCCAGGCCAACTGACTGCGATTCGGTCGTGAGATTACTTTCCACGGCGATGCTGGCGGCAATCTGCATCTCCGCTGGCGTATCCTGCCCCCTCGTCGATCCGACGATCTTCGCGCAAGCACCCGGCGCGGCCGGCGGTTCGTGCATAAGAACGGGCCTTACCCATATCCGGGAACCCGCACCTGCCCCCACACTTCCAGCCGTGCGAGTCCGGTGAAGATCGGCTCGCTCAGCAAGAGTCAAGCATCCGAAGAAGAATCAGTAGTGACCCCTTTTCCTTGTCCGGTGAAGATCGACTCGCTCAGCACGAATCAAGCATCCGGAGAAGAATCAGTAGTGACCCCTTTTCCTTGTCAAAGCGTGGTTTGCAAACCCGATCCAACACCGTTTCAATACGCTGCTAACGGTCCGAGCAACCCGGCCACCGCGGCGGGCGCGAAAGCTCACCGTACAGCGCGCGGATGCCAAAGGACCAGAATGCGCGGATTACTGGCTTTCAATTGGCGAGACGTTGTCGTCGACAGCAGTTTCCACCGAAAGCAGCGTTACCAATGCCCGGTGTATGGGAGCGACGGCGAAAGTTGCACCCGTAGCCGGCGCTCGACTAGATGCGGGCGCGGCCGAAGGTGCCTGTTCACCAGCACTGGCACGTTCAACTTGCGCCATAGAAACGTGACCCATCGATACGAACTGGGCGTGCCGCAGGCCCTGCGCCACCATCTCGGTGTAGTCAAGAACGGCACCTGTTGCGGGGACGGCGGCGGAGAACACCCTTCGTGCCTCCAAGAACTCCGTGTAAAACGCGCTGGATTTGCAAATGTGCGACATCGCTTTTCCTTTCGCAGTTGATGAACCTATTGCGTAAACAAATCGCCAGGATCTTCATCTCTCGTGTCTGTGCCAGCCTCCCCGAACATCTTGTCGCCCGCCGCCCCGTCCCGCGCATCGAAATAGTCGTTTCCTTAACCGCCCCGCATTGAGTCAATTCCGCCGCCTCCGATCAGTGTGTCATTGTTGTTATCGCCGTAACGTGTATCGTCCCCAGCCTCACCGTTCAGCGTATCCGAACCGTCTCCGCCCCGTAGGATGTCGTTTGCTCCGCGCCGCAAAATGGAGTCCGCGCCCGCAACTCCGACCAACTCGTTAACCCCGCTGTTCCCGAGAAGAAGATCATCACCAATGGTCCCGGCGACGTTCTCAGTGTCGATGTTCCACGCATAAATCGTGGAACCGGAGCCCGGGTAAAACAAGTCATCGTTTCCGGAAATGCTCAAGTCGACCGCAACGGAGGCTGTGGAGAGCGTCGTGTTTGAAAAGTCTGTCGAGTCGGTGCCGCTACCTCCGACGGTTATGTCGGCACCGAGGGATGCGAGAAACACATCGGTTCCCGCATCTCCCTGCAAGACATCATTGCCCGCACCACCATCAATGGTGTCGTTGCCGCCCTCGCCAAAAACTTGGCCCCCGATCGACACGGTAGAATCTTGGATCGAAACAATGTCGCTCCCAGCGCCTGCCATTATCTTATAGTCCGTCCACCCGGGGCCGTGGTTTGTGTCGACGCCGTTCAAGCGTGAAATGTAGTCGCCATTCACTACCCGCAGGCTGATTGAGTCCGCAGATCCGGTGCCGGTGATTTGAAGAGGCGGAAAAAGGGGTCACTACTGATTTTGAACCCCTGCGCGCGGGTCCGTCGAGTCAGCGGCATGGCCCAACCCCCGGGTCGTGTCATCGCGTGATGATTTTCCCATCTGTCAACCGCAGGGAGAGGCCAAAGCCGCCTTCTCACGCGATCAGAAGTGACCCCTGATTGTCCGCTCTCGATCGTTACAACGCGTGCCGTACTTGGGCCGGCTGCGGCCCGTTCACGCGGCGTGCCGGTTGCCGGGGGGAGCCAGAGGCACCGTGCTGGGCTTCAGGATCGACTGGCCAGCCACAGAACCAGCAGCATCAGCCCCGCCCCAAGGGCCACACCCACAAGCAGGATCGGGAATCTGGACGGCTGCTCGGGCTCCAGCATGCCCGGGGTGGCAGGCCGTCGGGGGGATGGGCCGGAGCGGCCGCCGATCCAGCCCGATGCGCCGCGCAGGGTGCGATCGCCGATGGTTGAGGCGCTGTCAGCGAAGGCCTTTTCGATCGCGGGGCGGAGCTCCGCGGGAACCTCCTCGAGGCTGTGATAGGTCTTGCCGTCGATGACAATTTCCTTCCGCGTGATCAGGACCGAATCCGAGTTGCCCTGCGCCCGGGCTTCGTCGATCACATCCGGCACCCCGTTGCCGTCGCGGTCGACCATCAGGCGGTCATAGATTGCGCGGATGTCCGGGGGCATTTCATCGGGACTGCCGAACTCACGCCCGTTGATGACGATACGCTGTTGCATCGCGGGAAACTCCTTCCGCGGACCGCCGATCGCCTCAGCCACGCTCCCCGGGCAGGCAGACCGCATCCGCCAACGGGGGCACCATTGTATCGCAACCCGCCGGCCCGTCGGAAGCCTTCCCGAGGATCGCTGCGGTCTTTCGGGGGCTTCAGGGGGACCCGATCGACCCCTGGTTGTGCCGCGGTTGCCGGGTTCGGATGCTCTCAGCCAGCCCGGAGGCGGAACGGGGATGGCGTGGGGTGAGTCTCCCAGCCTGCGTCGAGGCGAGCTTGCACCTGCTCCCAAGCCGGCACGCCACTGGTGGCATCGGGGGCTTCGACGCTGCAGGCTCCCACCGCGCAGGCGGATCGGATCGCCTGAGCCGCCGGCTCGCCCCGCAGCACCGCCGCCAGCAGTCCGGCAATGGTGCAATCCCCCGCGCCGGTGGCCGAAACGAAGTTTGCAACGAAGCAGGGGTGGTGAAGCTTCTGGTCGAGCCAGGCTTCGGGCTGGACCGTCTGCAGCCCCCGCCCCGCCGCCGCCAGCCGAGTGGCCGATGACGTCGTTTGAACGTAAATCCCGCTCTCACCCAGCTTTATGACAACCACGGCGCAGCCCATGGCAAGCAGTTCCCCCGCCAGATGATGCAAATGTTGCGCCTCCTGCGTGGGTGAAACTTGCAGCATCTGGCACAGTTCGTCGAGGCTCGGCTGGAAGATGTCCACTTCGGGCAGGATACGCTGAAAGATTCGACGCCAGTCGAGCCGGGCTGCGGGGGAACCGGGGTCGACGGCGCACAGGTCCAAGGACGTCGTGACTCCCAACTCACGGCATTTCCGATAGATCGCATGCAGCTCGGCGGCATCCTCCCGGCACAGGCGGTCCATGCTTGGGGGATAGCCCAGATGCATCAGGCGTGCACCGGCCACCAGATCGAAATCCATGTCCTCGAAGCCGAAGGTTCGATTGGCTCCCGGGCAATGCAGAAACGATCGATCGACCCCCCGGGGGCTGATCACCAGGGAATAGCTCGTGGCCTCCCCCGCCGACCTGCGCATGCCCGAGGCAAGCGACGGATCGTGCGATTGCAGCAGCCGAAGCAATTCCCGCCCGAACAGGTCGTCGCCAACCTTCCCAACCAGCCCCACCGGCACCCCCAGCCGATGCAACGCGATGCCCACATTATGCACTGCCCCGCCACCGGCGATGGCAGGAGGCCCGATGACGATCAGCCCCCCAGGCCGGCAGATCAACCCCCCGGGTGCGGCAACGTTCGACAAATCGGGGATCAGATCGAGGCACACATGGCCGGCAACGACGACATCGACGCTCCGCATAAGGCCCGCACGCCTCCGCAACCCGAATGGTCGCACGGTCCGGCGGAAACTTCCAGCCCGGGCGTGTTATCGGGCTTGGCCGGGATTTTGCCGCGCGGCTGCATCCGAACCCCACCCACCGACGAACCGCTCCATGGCAGGGGCTGAGGTGGCTCGCAAGGTGCTCAGAGCGCGCAGGCGACGGAACCTGATGAAAACGACCGGGGTAGGCGTGCAATCGGGCATCAACGGTGTATCTTCGCCGGTCCTGGAGCAGCCGGCGTGAGAACCGTTTCGCAAGAGCAACCCGATGTCCTGCCGCGGATCGCCGCCGGCGACCGTCGGGCTGTTCGTGATTGCATAACCCGTTACGGGCCCATGGTTTACGGCATGGCCCGACGGTTCTTGCGCAATTCTGCGTCGGCGGACGATGCGGTGCAGGACATCTTCATCGAGCTGTGGAAAGCCGCCGACAAGTTTGACCCTGCGACGGCAAGGGAACTGACGTTCGTTCTGACCATCGCCCGCAGGCGGCTGATCGACCGGATGCGCCGGGAGAAGGCCCATCCGACGCCGGATTCGATTGAGACGGTGGCCGAGCCACCGGCCGCCGTGCCGGTCGATCCGGTCGAACAGGCGGATCAGGCAGCTCGGGCGCGAAAAGCGCTGTGTCAGTTGCCGTCCGATCAGCGAACCGTCCTGGAAATGGCGATCGGACAGGGGCTGAGCTACAGCCAGATCGCTCAGCAGCTTTCCACGCCGCTGGGAACGATTAAGTCGCACGCCCGTCGCGGATTGATGCGTTTACGCCAGATGCTGGCTGCCGAAGAGCCCTCGATTCAAGGCCGATGAACACGCATGCAGACGCCCGATCCATCCTCTGAAGCTCGCCAGGCCACGACCGAAGAGTTGCTGGCGGATGAAGCGCTGGGCAGTCTCGAGCCTGCCGGTCGGGCCGAATTGCGCGCACGCGGCGTGAGGCGCAATCCGTTCCATGATCTGGTTGCGGACCTCACGCAAGAGCTGGTTCCCGCGGGGCAACTGCCTGCGGACCTGGCGCGGGTGATCGAACATGACGCGCCGCAGTGGGTGCGAGTGCCCATGGCCGTTGCCCGTCGACCGACGCTGCGATTGGGGACTTGGGCGGGTTGGATCGTGGCAGCCGCTGCCTGCGCCGCGCTGGTCCTGACGCATGTTGCGCGTCTGCCGGCTCCTCCGGGCGGGCCGGTAGCCGGCGTGCCCCCTGCC
>JAVQWE010000120.1:0-7594 GCA_033579175.1 Phycisphaerales bacterium
GACGCGATTCTCGAGCAGAAGCTCTTCCAGCGTCATCTCCCGGTAGCGGTTGTAGCCTCCGGGTGGGCCGGGGGCGACCATCGGCATGTCAATCGGCATCGGCCGCGAGATGCCCCCTGCCGGCGCCGCCAGTTGTCGGGCGGCGGCAGCGATCATCGCGGGGCTGACGTTTTTCGGATCGATATTCAGCATGCGGTTCCCTGGTTCGTTTCCTTTCATCGAGGATGGTAGATCGACTGGCGCGCAGGGTCAACGCGGCATACCGCCGGATCGGACGCCGGAATTGCGGACTCTCCCCCTCTGCCGCCGCCCTGACCCGATGCGCCGGGTCTCATCGGCTATCGGAATTTCAGCACGACGTCGTACAGATTTCCCCCGTTACGCCGGGCAATCATGGAATCCTTGATCATGCCGATGTTCAGCGCCTCGCAGGTGAATCGGGCATCGAGATTGCTTTCGATCCCGCGGCCCATGCCCTCAAGGATCACCAGATCGGCCTCGGAAGCAGCTTCGTTGAGCTCGGGGCTGACGGCAGAAAGATCGATCAGCGGCTCTCCGGTGCCGGTGGAGACGATTTCCACCGGAAGCCCGGCAAAGCTGCGCTCGACCTGCAGAATCTGCGGCCACCAGGCTCGCACTTCCGCGGCCGTCATGTCGTTGAGCGTGGGCCGTTCATTGGCCGCCAGCACAACGGTGGTCCCACGACGGGCCAGCCACCGGACCATCGGCAGCACCCCCAGCATGAAATCGCTGCCGGCGTTATCCACGAAGAAAACCGCCCGCCGATGCACAGTGCGCTGGAGGGATTCGACGAGCCGGTCGAAATCGTCAACGAGCCACGGACGGGCCGGCAGGCGGTCGCGGGTGCGGAAGAAATCCAGATCGCCCTCAAGCATTCGCCGCGAAGACGCCGCCGCGCCCATGTCGAAGATGTTGCCGGCGAAGATTCCGCGGATCATGGTCAGAATCTGCTCCTGGCCGCGGTGTTGATCGAGTTCTGCCACGACCTGTGGCACCAGCGGAAGTGCCGCTTCGTTCTCCCGTTGCTTGAGGTCGATAAATGGATCAACGAACCCATGCCGCCGAAGAATCTGATCGCGCCATCGGTCGAGAGTGAGGATTGTCACCGGACCTGATCCCTCTGGATCTGCCGCGAAACGGTCGAAGACGGCGTGGAATTCCTCGCGGCAGGCCTGGGCCCTTCGAGCAGTGTTGCGCTCGTCCACCCCCCGGGCGCGCAGCGCCTCGCAGCCGACCTTCAGGATGGTCTCCAGGTGCTGCTTGAAGAACGGGACCCAATACTGCCGTGCCTCATGATCGCGGCACAGGTCCCACGAGCAGGCGACGTAACTGCCTGGATCAGCGAGCTTTACGAACGGCGACATCGGCGCGCCATCCTACGCGCCTTTCGGGGAAAATCATGGGCTTGTCAGACGTCATGCCGGAGAGGACGCTCAGGGTTCCCCCTGTTCCTGCAGTTCTACCGGGTCGCCAACGCGCAGAGCCAGGACCTGCGCCGCCGAGCCATCGCGGACGGCTATTTCCAGAAGTCCACTGCTCCCGATCAGCGCCAGAGCCTGCCCTCGGGCAACGCTGCCGTAGGTCTCTCGCAGGGGGCCAAGCTGCCTGCCTGCCACCGCCACCCCCGCAACCCGTTGCTCCCGGGCTACCTCCGCCGGGATGTTGGTGATCGCGTTGCCGAAGTGGTCGATCAGGACGATCTGGCCAAGACGTTGCCCCCGCTCCAAGGGCCGATACTCCAGAAGGATCGGCTGGTCGAGCGGGCGTGCGATCGCCGTAACTTCTTTTCCTGCCGCAAGTTGCGCCGCGGCAGGGGCAAGGATATCCCGCCCGTGGAACGTGTTGCTGTGCCGCGCCGGCCGCCAGGTCAGCTCAAGAACCTCCCCCCCGTGCTGCCGCCAAGGCCAGGTGATCAGCCCATTGTCAGGGCAGACCACGAATTGCCCTCGAATGCGGGCGATCAGCAGACGGCGATCGGTCCCCACGCCAGGATCAACCACGGCCACGTGGATCGTCCCGGGCTCGAAAGCGTCAAGCGTGCGCCCCAGCACCATGGTAGCCCGAAGCAGATCACCTTGCGGAATGGCGTGCGTCACGTCCACCAGCACCGCCGTCGGGCAGGCGCGCAGCGCCGCCGCCTTCATCTCCGCCACGTAGCTGTCGCACAAACCAAAATCGCTCAGAAACGTAATGATGGGAGGGGGCCCCGCCGGGTTTGACTGCGGTGCAACACCGGCCATGGCCGATCAATATAGGACGCACCCATCGGCCGATCAATCGGCAGCGATGCCCGTCCGATGGTACAATGGGGGCAGCCGATGAACGACCTGCACGTCGAATCACCGCTGGAGCAGATGATCCGCGAGCAACTGCTGGAGCGGGGCATCAACGACCGCCGCGTGATTGACGCCATGCGCAGCGTCCCGCGGGAACGGTTTGTGCCTCCCTCGCAACGGGAAAACGCCCACCTCGGACGTGCACTGGCCATCGGACATGGCCAGACCATCAGCGAACCTTACATCGTGGCCCTGATGAGCGCGGCGCTGGATGTGCAGCCCGGACATCGGGTGCTGGAGCTGGGTACGGGCAGCGGTTATCAGACGGCCGTGCTTTCACGCCTGGCGGCAGAAGTGTTTTCCATCGAACGGGTCAAACCTCTGCTCGATGCGGCCTTCGAGCGCTTGCTGGACCTGGGTTGCCGGAATGTTCACTTCCGGTTCGGGGATGGCACGCTGGGCTGGCCGGAGGCAGCGCCTTTTGACCGCGTACTCGTCGCCGCCGCCGCCCCTCAGGTACCCCGGGGCCTGCTGCTGGCACAGCTTGTCGACGGGGGCCACGCGGTGATTCCGGTCGGTCCGGGTCAGCAGCAGCAATTGCTGCGGATCACGCGCCGGGGAGATCAGCTCGAGCCGGTGGAACTGTGCCTGTGTCGCTTCGTCCCACTGATCGGGAAGGAAGGCTGGCCCGAATAGCTCACCTCGGGGCGCACGGCCGATGGCCCCGGCCCCACCAATCGTGTGCCATTGCTTGACCGGTCAGTCGGCAGAAGTGCCGTCGGGGCGGAAACCGCGGACTGGTTCCGGGTGGGGCGATTTCACGGGGTGAGAACGCGACAGCCGGAACATCGCAGGGTCCCGACCGATTTTCGATCGTCCAGCGCAAAGGACAGGGGCCAGACGATCATGCAGCATGGATCGCCCGGCCCCTGACGCGACGGTTTTATCAGTAGCGCCGTGCGGTGTCGCGCATCGCCTGGATGACCCGGGAGCTCACCCCGGCATCGCGCAGCTCGCTTTCCTCGGCGGCGGTCAGGCGGAACACCTGACCGCTGCGCTGGATGCGATCGATGATCACCTCATCGCGGACGCCGCTTCGCGTCCACTCGATGATGTCGCGCTGCAGGATGACGCCCGAGGAACGGGGCTCGTAGCCGTAGCTGTCGCCTCGACGGTCGGAATAGCGTGATTCACGCTCGTACCGCTCGGCCTGCCGCTGGCGTTCCTTTCGCGCGTCGGCCTTGTCCATTTCATTGCCCACCAGCGCCCCCCCGACGGCTCCGACGCCGGCTCCGATCGCCGCGCCGGCCACTGCCTCTCCGCTCTGGTGCCCGATCACACCCCCCAAGGCGCCTCCGGCCAGACCACCGATGATCGCACCGCTGCCAGCCTTGGTTTCGCACCCGGCGGCGGAAGCCAGAAGCAGGCCACCTGCGGCCAGAAACCTGATTGAATTGCGTATTGTCATGAATCTGCTCCCTTCATGCCCGGCCAATGACGCCACCGGGCTCTTGGCGATTTCCTACCCGTCTATCGGAACAGACACTGCACGAGGTTGGTGGATTGCCGGTTTCTTGTGTGATCTTTCTCACACAACGGGCCGGTCATGACGTTGGTGCCGGTTGTCGCTCGGGTTTGGGGTCGCGGCTCATCAGGTCTGATAACGCCTCCAGAACATCCTTCCCCTCAAACAGCACCTGATAGACCGATTCAGTGATGGGCATCTCCACCCGATGCCGGCGAGCCAGTTCGCGGACGGCTTGCGTCGTCGGGACACCCTCCGCCACGCTGTCCATGCCGGCCAGAATGTCCGGAAGCTTCCGTCCCTTGCCGATCTGTTCCCCCACGGTGCGATTGCGTCCTTCCGGGCTGACACAGGTAGTAATCAGGTCTCCCAGCCCCGCAAGCCCCTGAAAGGTTGCTTCCTGCGCCCCCATGGCCACGCCGAGCCGCGTGATCTCAACCAGCCCGCGGGTGACCAGCGCGGCCTTGGCGTTGTTTCCGGCACCCAATCCATCGACGATCCCCGCCGCGATGGCAATGACGTTCTTGGTGGCCCCGGCCAGTTCAACCCCGATGGTGTCGGTGTTGGTGTACACGCGTAACCATTGGGCGCTGAACACCGACTGCACCCGCCGCGCCAGCGCTTCGTCGGTGGAGGCCGCCACGGCCGTCGCCGGCAGACACCGTGCCAGCTCAGCCGCGATGTTAGGCCCGCTGAGCACCGCCAGCGGCCAGGGGCACCGCACGCCCGGAGAAAGCACATCGGCAATGACCTGCGTCGGGCGCAGCAATGTGCCGGTTTCAATTCCCTTGGCGACGGAGATGATAGGCACACCCGGCGGGACGAAAGGCCGGAGGCGCTGGAAAACAGCGCGGATGAATTGCGTGGGGATGGCGCAGACGATCAGCGTGGCGCCTTCGAAACATTCATCGTCATTGGCGGTCAGCCAGACGCGCGGCGGTATCCTGGCGCCGCGGAGCAGTCGGTAGTTTTCGCGATTCTGCCGGAGCCGGTCGATGGAATCCTCGAAAGCGCCCCAGAGTCTGACCTCATGGCGTTGCCGGTCCAGGAGAATCGAGCAGACCGTGGCCATCGCGCCGTCGCCGAGAATCGTCACGCGTTCGGGCATGCGAGCGTTCTACCGCGCTGCGCACAGGCTGAACAGGACCGGCGCACAGACGCTCGGAAGACCGCCACTGTCGGCAGCGGCGCGGGTGCCCACCGGTGCGGAGAGCCGCCGGCCCCGCGTGGCGGCGCACCAGGCAAAGAAGCCGGGGGCGGATGGCTCCCGGCTTCCTGAAATCGCCTGTTGCGGCCGAGGCGGTTATTTCGCCTGACCGTTCTGATACTCGTAGTAATCGCGGATATTCCGGCCGTAATAGCCGCCGCCCTGCGCACGCACGCCGTTGAGCACCACCCCGAGGTGCTCGGCCTTGATCTGCCGCAGGGTGTCGCGCATCCGCTGCAGCAGGCCGCGGGTGTTGGTAGCGGCGCGGACGACGGTGATCACGCCGTCCACGCGCGGCGCCAGCGAGACGGTTTCACTGACCAGCAGCAGCGGTCCGGAGTCGAAAATCACGTGGTCGTAGGTCTCCAGAGCCTTTTCCACGAAGTCCTTGAAGCCCTGACTTTCCAGCATTTCAGTGGCGTTTGCCGGTTTGGGGCCGCACGGCAGGATATCGAGATTCGGCACCTGCGTGCTGCGGATGGCATTCTCGAAGTTGCGCAAATCATGGATCACGTTGCTCAGACCGACTTCGTTGCCGGTGGCGAAGACCTTATCCACCATCGGCCGACGGAAGTTCACGTCCACCAGCAGAATGCGCCGGCCGTTGAGCGCCAGCCCGGCGGCGATGTTGGTGGCGATGGTCGTCTTGCCATCGCCCGGTGAGGGCGAGGTAACCAGAATCGACCGCGTGGTCTCCAGGGATGCGCTGTGCTGCAGTCGCGTGCGTACCTGCCGGAACTGCTCGGCCAGCATACTGGTCGGAGCGTGGAAGATGGCCAGCGCCAGGGGAATGCCTTCCACCTGCGGATCGTCGTTTTCGTCGGGAATCATGCCCAGCAGGTTGAGCTGCCCGACCTTGGCGATGTCCCGCGGGCTGCGGACGGTGGTGTCCATGGCCTCCCGCAGGAAGGCAATCGCCAGGCTCAGGCCAAGCCCGCACAGCAGCGCCACCGGCAGCACCACGCGAAGCTTCGGGAAGCTGGGCAGTTCCGGCTCATCGACCGGACCGGCCCAGTTCACGCCGGTCTGCTCGCGGGTGCCGGTGATGCTCAGCAGGTCGATCTGAGTCTGCACCTGCTTGAGCCGTTCCTTATCGCTGGCCAGGTCTTCCTGCTTGGTCATCACCTCGAAAATCTTGTAGTTCAGCTCACCCAGCTCACTCTTGAGGGCGTTCATCCGCTCATTCAACGCCTCCAGCTGTGACTGGGTGTAGGCGAACGACTGCTCGGCGTTGCTGCGGAGCGTGTTTCGGGCATTTACCTTCACTTCCGCAATGCGGTCATCCAACTGCTGCTGGGTCGCGGCCAGCCGCGCGCGATACTGCTCCATCAGGCGGCTGTTGTTGGCCAGCATCGGCATGCTCTTGAGCGCGATTTCCAGCTCATTGACGGCGTTGCGCAGCTGAAACACCTGGCCGTCCTGATTGACGTACTGCTCGATCAACGGAGGGTCGTTGCCCTGGTTGATCTGGTTGACCATCAGGTCGTATTGCTGTTTGGCCTGTTCGTGTTCGGCCTTCAGTTCGATGACCTTGCGCGTCAGTTCATACAACTCGGTTTCGCGCGGGCTCATCCGACCGACGACGGCCATGCCGTTGTCGTTGAGTTCCTTCTGTGCCGAGCGGATTTCAACGTTCTTCTGATTGATGTTGAAATCGAGCCTGCGCTTGATGTTCTGAAGCTGCTCGTTGCGGCTGGTGGTGCGGTCACGACGGGCCTTATCCTGGCTGTTGAGGTGCTCGTTGACCAGATCCTGCACGATGATGCGTGCATCCTTCGGATTCTTGCACGTCATCGAGACGCGAATCAGTTGTGAATCCTGGATCGGGGAAACCGAGAAGTGGTCTTCCAGATCCTCCCGGGCCTTGGCGACATCGAGGGACCCGTTGGCCCGGCGGAACTGGGCGATCCATTCGGTGTTCTGAATTTCACGATTGACATCCTGAAGCACCGTGCTGAACAACGTGGGGTTCTGCAGCAGCTGCGCCTGGGTCCGCGCCATGATGCCCAGAGGACCGACATCCGGGATTTCACGCTCCTCGTTGTCAATCCGGACGAACGTGCGTGGCGTTTCCACCCGCACAAACCCCACGGCCGTGTAGCGGGGGTAGTACTTCAGCAGCAGCCGCCAGGCGATCAGCCCGATGATGGCCGAGACCACCAGAGACAGGATGATCAGCCAGGCGTTGGCCCGGAGAACGCGCAGGATGTCGTTTGCGGTCATCGTGCCGGCCGACGCCGGCATGCCCGGGGGCGCTAAAACGGCAGCCTGGGGCAGACCCAACGCCGTCTGCGCCGCGGGACGTGGCACTCGAACAGCCGTCGTGGTGGGTAACGTCGTCATACTCTCAACTCCAGCCAGAGACGCCGCAGGCAACCGGGACCATCCCTTTTCCCAGTCGAACGGCCCTCCCAATGCCGAATCTGCGGGGAAATCCACCCTCCGGTCGATCCTTCACCCCCAAGGTAATCCGTACGCCGCTCGACCGGTTCGGTTTACAGCAAAGCCATTGTACCTCAACATTCACCCGGATGCAGGCAAAAGGTTTTATCAATCTCGGCGCCG
>JAVQWE010000121.1:0-7553 GCA_033579175.1 Phycisphaerales bacterium
CCCGACGCCGCCTGGGTTCAGGAACACCGCGCGCTGTACGCCGCCGGCAAAATCGGCGACGTGCCGGTCAAGCGAAAGCTCGTGGAGTGTGTGGACGCACTGATCGATCCCATCCGCACCCGCCGGCGACACTACGAAAAACGGCCGGATGATGTGATCGACGCCCTTCGCGTCGGGGCCAGACATGCCAACTCGCTTGCGGAAGAGACGCTCTATCTGGCCAAGCGGGCGATGCAGCAGGATTTCATCGGTCCCCGAAAGTTGTCCACCGGATAAGGTCAATGCATATCTGCCCTCGCATGCCCGAGCCCAACCAGAGGATGCGGGGCAGATTCGTCGGTTCAGGGAAACCCGAAGCCGCGGCGGGGCTCGGCTCTGTCAGGAGCATCAGATGTGCTCCCGTCCCTCCATCGGCTCAACCATGGAGCGCGGTGCCTGCGAGCCAACCCAGGCTTCGGGAGGAGGGCCGGCCCGTTGCAATACCTCAAACGCTGCGGGAGTTTGCCCGCGGTTTGAATCCAGTGATCCGTGAAGCAGCTCGATCAATGCCCAGCACAGCACGGCGGTGGGGATCATCAGGATTCCCCGAACCAGCGGTTCGGGCCATGCCACCCCCGCCGATCCGCTCAACAGCAGCCACGCCGCCAGCATCAACGCGATCTGCCACGCGCTGGACCTGCCCACCTGCGGTCCGCCCCGTCGCAATCGCTGCAACAGCCACAGAAGCCACATCGCTCCACCGGCGACCGCTGTGGCAACGCAGACGAAGATGATGCCCACTCCACGTCCGAATCCATGGGGGTTCGATGCGAAGTAGATCACCCCCGGCACAAACAGCATCGCGGCCACGGTGGCACCCAGCAGGCAGCACAGGAAGATCGCCACGCGAGCACGAAACCGGGCGGAGCGCGCCGCTGTAATGCGGTGCGCCTCCGGTTGCCGGGAACACTCCTGCCGCCACAGCCACGCCACGGGGATCACGATGGCAAGTGCAATCCCCGCTGCCAGCAGCCGTTTCAACAGCATGCCTGCTCGGGGTGAATCGGACGCGATCAGCGCTTCCCCCACCGCAAGCAGCCACTGTGCGGCCGAGACCCCGGCGATCACCAGCACGGCAGCGATGGCACCGGCCCTTCCGGTGATCACGCCTGGCGCAAAGGCCAGCAGCAGCAGCGGGCCGATGAGTCCGCCAACCAGCCACGCGATTGACTGCGGAAGCTGGCTCAGGTTTTCCAACGCCATCGCTTGCCGACCGCGGGTAAGGAGGATCAGCCCGATCAATATCGCCGACCCCACGCCTGTCCAGCACCCCAGCAACCGTCGCAGTTGCCTCAGGGATGCGTCGCCAGCGTCGGGAGGAACTGTCATTTTGGCTGCTCCGGCGCGGCAGGGTTCGGTGGGACAACTGGTGGCGGGACGGGAGGCACGCCGTAACCATAGCCGTATCCAGCACTTACGTGACTCGGACCCATCCACAGCGAGCCATAGCCCTGCCGCATCGCCGCCACTTGCCCGGCGTTTCTGGCCGCTTGGATCAGCCATGCCAGTTGCAGCCCGAACAAGCCGGCTCCGATCAGGCACATGAAGGCGCCGACCAACCCCCCGGGAACGAACACTGCCGCCACTGCATTCACCAGAAGGTACAGCAGCAGGAGCGAAGTAAATACGATCCCGGTGACGACCACCCCCAACCCCCCACCGCGAACCAGCACTCCCAACGTCATCTGCACGAAGGCGGCAACGACGATCAGCGCGCCCGTCGTGAGGAACACGATCGAAGCCGAAAGGTTCATCTGCTCTTCAAGTCTGCTGATAGCTTGGGAAATCTCGGGGGTTTGGGCAATTTGTGGGATCAGGACCCCCATGGCACCCACGCAGCCTCCCAAGAGCAGCAGCAGCACCCCCAGCACGATCATGAACACCCCGGCACGCCGGGCAGGTGCCAGAGGATGGGTCATCCCCCAAGGCGGCGCGTAAAAATACGGTGACGGATACATCGGTGGTGTCGGGGGACCGGTGGGAGAATGCGTCATCGTCGGGTGCCGGACAGATGGACCACGAGCTGGCAGGCCACAAGCGCAGCCGCGACGACCGCGGCAGTTTCCACGCGCAGGATCGTCGCGGTAAGCCGCGCGGGCGTCAAGCCGGCGGAGCGCATGCGCTCCGATTCGTCATCGGTCCAGCCTCCTTCCGGACCGATGAACAGGCTCGTCTCCCTGCCCGGCACCGGGAGCACCGACAGCAGCGGCGCGGGATCGTCGCCGGGGGTCAGCATGAAAGCCTGCTGACTTTCACAGGCAGCTAACGCCTCCTCCAGCGTCGTTTCCTTCCCGATGCGCATCACCCCCGCGCGCCGCGACTGTTTGGCCGATTCGATGGCGATCCGCTGCCATCGCTCCATCCTGCCCGCCCGCAAACGCTCCAGGATTCCTCGCCGAGTTAATAGCGGCGTGAACGTGCGTACTCCGATCTCGCTGAGCTTTTCGATCATCCAGTCGGAGCGCTCTCCCTTCGGCAAAGCCGCGAACACGTCAATCGGGGCAATCCAGCCCGCCGGGCGAATGGTAGTAAGTTTCACCTGAACGGACCGGCGCTCCACCGACACAATCACCCCTTCGCCCGTCTGGCCCGATTCGTCGAAGAGTTCGACCGCGTCGCCGGGTTTCAAACGCAGCACGTGGCGCGCGTGATGGGCTTCAGGCTCGGTCAGCTCAACCGGGCCGCAGCGCAGATGAGGGCAGAACAGACGACGGATCACGCCAGGATTATCAGACCATGCTTACCATCGGGCAATTCACGTTGCCCGTTGCCCGAACGGTAGTTATGATTCCCCCAGCGTTGTCCGATGGAAAGCGCAGGGATGCGCGCGGCATCGTCCAGTCTCATCCGCAGGCACGATCGCACACCCGACCTGCGCCGCCCGTGCTGAAAAGGAGTCGCCATGGCACAGGCCGCAGTCGAATTACCGGAAACCCCTCCGTTGGCCGATGGTCAACCACCCGCTTCGGCGGACGAATTGCTTTCCAGGCTTGCCGGCCAGGAGATCGACAGGCTGCTGGAAGAGGCGGAAATCGAAGCGCCAACCGGTGCCGCTCCCGAAATCGCAGCCTCGCCAGCGGGGGGTGCAGCCCCAACCGCCGGGTCACCAGAAGTCACCCGGCAGAGTGCCTCGGAACTATCGGCTGTCCTTGCTGAAGCGGTCACAGGCGCTTCCGTATCGACTGGTGGTGCCGCGGCGGGCGAGGGCCAAGGGCCTGCCGTCGTCGGAGTGGAAACAACCGTCTCGGCAGCCCCCGGCGCCGTCGGGACTGATCTGAAAGGCCAGATCACCTCCCCCCCGGATGCCATACAAGCGGCCCATGCACCTTCGAGCGCGGGCGACGCTTCAGCCGTCGGGGCGCTTGCTGCGGAGGCAACTGCGTCGGCCGGGTCGGAAGGCAGTCCGCCGGCTCTGTCGCCTCGAGCCGGGGAAATCGCTTCAGAGACTGCATCGTCAGCGGGTAGCCCCGCGGCTGCCTCCCTCGATGCCGAGCTGGTGCAATCCTTGGGGGAGATCGCGTCTCCGCCGCCGGCAGCGGCCGCGACTCCCGCGGCGCCTGTCGAGCCTTCGCCAGGGGCAGAAGCATCCGTCGATACCCGTGCTTCGCTCTCTGTGAGGGTGCTGGAGGCAGTGAACGCCCCGGTGCGGTCGTTGGACCCGACAACCCGCGATCTTGTTGGAAAAATCGCGATTGTCACGGCCTTTAACGCGATTTTTGTGCTGATCTACGTATTGTGCTTCCGTTGAACACGCCGCTGCTGAAGGGCCAGCCGTCGGCGGCTCATGTCATCCCGGTGGATCGAAGCGCTGTCCGCGGAGCTTCTGCCGCAAACGCAACAGCTCCGCCTGATCCGAGCTGACCAACTGTTTGGCGCCACCGGCGCCTTCGGCCGCAAGTACAATCCGCACAAAGGTTTCCAGCATTTCCATCTTGAAATAGGCCTGCTCCAGGTCGGCATCCATGCAGACCGCTCCATGATTGGCCAGCAGCAGCACGTCGCTCTTGCGGGCATGGGGTCGGACAGCATCCGCCAATCGCTGATCTCCGGGCGTCACATACGGCACCAGGGCGATCGGGTGCAGCAGGACATCGGCCTCGGCGTAGACCCAGTGGGGGGGCAACCGGTGAGCCAAGGCAAAGCCCGTGGCGTGCGGGGGGTGGGCATGGATGATCGCCGAGACATCCGGCCGTTCCTCGTAGATCGCAAGGTGCATGCGGATTTCACTGGACGGGCGGATTCCCCGCTCGAGAGGCCTGCCGGCCGAGTCGATCCGACAGAGGTTCCCCGGGGAAAGGAAGCCCTTGCTGCGGTTGCTGGGAGTGCAGAGATACTCTCCCTCAGAAAGGCGCACGGAGATGTTGCCATCGCTCCCGGAGCACAGGCCGCGCGTCCACAGTCGCCAGCCGATGTCGCAAATCGTTTGTCTGAGTTGATCGGGCTGCTGGCTTTGCACATCCGCTCCTGACACAGTCTACCCTCACCCGCAAGACGGCTGGATATCCTATCGACCGGGGCGACAACGGCGACCGGCCGATCCTCTCAGGAACAGCACGCGCGGGGGCTGCGCTACGTAAGTGTCTGTAAGCCATCAATTTACAATCAGATGGCAACAGGACCGGCCGGCCGCCGCGGCCGTCGGGGACCTCGGCAAGACTTTACGAGCCGTTTCACCCCTCGGCCGAGCCGATCGGAACTTCAGGCGGTCCCGAAGGGCGACGCCGGCCTGTTGCCTTCCGGGCAGGCATCCAAGAAGGATCGCAGATGGACCCGTTGACGCCGTTGCAGGGGCTTTGCCTTGTGAAAGCGGTTACAGACCGAATTCCTGTGCAATTCGCTCGGTGTCGGCTCCGAGTGACGGCGCGCCCCGGTCGCTGGTCGGTCGCCGACCGTCGATCCGAAGCGGACATTGCAGAGAGATCATCTGCTGTCCACGCGCACTGCGGATCGGCAGCGTCATCTCCAGGACCTTGAACGCTTCCTGCCGCAACAAGCTGGGCCAGTCGAGCACAGGCGCGCACCAGAGATCGGCCGGTTCCAGAACCGCGAGCCATTGATTGGTGGATTTCTGCTGCAATCGCTGGGCGATCAGGCGCTTCAGCTCATCACGCCTTGAGAAGGTTTCCGCCCGGCTGACGCCACGCAAGGCAGGCAGATCCAGCAGATCCGCCAGTTTCTCCAACGGATTCATGGCGATGGCCAGCCAGCCGTCGGCAGTGCGATAGATCCCGTAGGGTGCCCCGAGATAGGCGTGCCCGTTGCCAACGCTGGATCGCTCCGGAAGCCTGCCGCCGTCGTTGAGATGGGTTGTGAGAACCTCAAACTGAAAGTCGAGCAGCGACTCCAGAAGCGACGTCTCCACCAGCCCCCCTTCGCCGGTCCTGGCCCGGCGAATCAGGCAGGCAAGAATGCCCTGAGCCAAAAAATGTCCGGCAAACATGTCTGCTACGGCCAGGCCCATCGGCACAGGCCCGGCATCCGCTCCCCCGTCGCCGCTGAGCCAGGTTATCCCGCTGAGCGCCTGCGCCAGCAGGTCCTGTCCCGGTTTTTCGGCCCAGGGGCCGACGTCTCCATACCCCGTGATCGAGCCATACACCAGCCTCGGATTGATCTGCCGCACGGCCGGGTAATCCAGGTGCAGTTTTTTCAGCACACCCGGCCGAAAATTGGCGATCAGCACATCGGCGCGCGCAATGAGCTTGCGAACCCGAGCCAGGTCCGCCGGATCTTTGAAGTTGGCGGTGAAGCTTTCCTTGTTGCGATTGATGCTGTGGAAGAGAGTCGAGTCGCCGTCGAGTTCGAGATTTGAAATGTAGAGTTGCCGGCACAGATCACCGACGTCGGGGCGCTCGATCTTGATGACGCGCGCTCCCAGATCACCCAGGCGCAGCGCGGCCAGCGGCCCGGCCAGGAAAATGGAGAAGTCGAGCACCAGCAGACCTTCCAAGGGTTTCATGGGCGATGTTGCTCCTGCTGTCAGCAGCCGGTTGTGTTTCAGTTCCTGTTCCGCGAGCCGGTTTACAGCCTTACAACGGTGCCGCCGGAGGCGCTGTCGGCGTAGGCTGCTTCGACGACAGCCATGGTGCGCAGCGCATCTTCGACTCGCGTGGGCAGCTGGTCCGCCGATCCTTCCACATATCGCATCAGCGACGCCATCGAGCCGATGAAGGCGTGCGGATACCAGGACCCCTCAAACGGCACATCGCGCCAGCCCGAAGGCTTGCCGTCCGAATCCAACTGGCACAGCCGCAACCAATCGGGTTCACCTTTCGGGTAGTTCAGCAGCAGTCCGAGGCGTGCCTTGAGGGCGCCGCGTGTGCCCTCCCACTTGACGTAGCTTTCCTGTTCCTCAGGCCCGAAGCGGTGGCCGTGATTTGTGGTGATGTTGGCGCGAATCGTCTGCCCATAGTCCAGGGCGATGTTGGTTCGCGTGGAATGCAGCTTGAGGGTATCCGGGTGCCTGACGGTCAGGGCGTGCACACGTGCCGGCTCGCCAAGGAACGATCGGATCAGGTCGATGTAGTGCACGCTGTGATAGAGAATCTCCACGCGCGGAGCCTTCTCCAGAAATGTCCAGAGATGCCAGGGCATGTAGACGGTAACGCGCACTTCCATGTCGTGCAGTTGACCGATCGCCCCCGATTCAATCAGGTGCCGGGCTGCGGCGATGTAGGGGGCGTAGCGAAGCTGGAAGTTGACGGCGGCGGTCAGCCGCTTGCTTCGGCAGAGATTGACAATCGCATGCGCCTGCGACAGGTCTTCACCCAGCGGCTTCTGGATGAGCACGGCCGAGCCAGCGGGGATCTGCTCCAGCACGGAAAGCACGGCCGCGGCGGGAACGGCGACGTCATACACGGGGTCGGAGGCAAGACCGGCAAGCTGCGCAATGGAGTCGACGGCCCGCAGTCCGAAATCCGCCGCCAGCCGGCTGGCCGTCTGCCGATCGATGTCGGTGACGCCCGCAACCTGGAATCCAGCCAGCCGGTAGGCCGGCAGGTGCGCGTCGCGGACGATTCCTCCGCAGCCGACGATGACGATGGGTCGGGGATTACGGGGCAGCTCACACTGCCAGGGTTGACGCTGGGTCATGGCCTGTTCCAGACGCGCTGCGCGTGTTCCTGCATCGCGGCGGCAATCTGCTCGATGGTATCCTCAGTTTCAATCGCCCGCAGAACCCCCCGTTCAATTGCATGGGCCAGTTCGGGAAACCGCCGATCCACGGGGAACGAGCGGGCGTTCTGATGGAGTTCCGGGAGCCGGCGGAAGAAGGGGATGCGCGCGTTGACCTCGTCGTCGTTCCAGGTGCTGAGCCTGCACCCCACCGCGCCGGCGAGTGTGAGCAACTTGTCCATGGCAGGGCTCAGGCAGTGTTTCAGAAACTGCCACGCCAGCGACTGGTTGCGCGAGCCGGCAGCGATTGAGAGCATCCAGTACACGTTCAGGGAAGCACTGCTGCCGTTGGGACCGGCCGGTATGGGGGCAATCGCCACTTTGCCACGGACGGGGGAGGATTC
>JAVQWE010000122.1:0-7532 GCA_033579175.1 Phycisphaerales bacterium
GGCCGCGAACCCGATGCTGCAGGAGCTTCAGAAACAATACGACTCGAACCTGCATGTGTACCGCTGGATCGACCGGTCCTCGGGCACCGTGCAGATTCCGATTGACCGTGCCATTGAAGTCATGGCGCAGACTCGGGGCAAACCCCCGACGACTCAACCGCTGGGACCCAAGTGATCGCAGCCGATCGACATTCTCGCCGCTCTTTCGTCCCGCTGACGTCCCGGCGGTGGCGCGCGCCCGAGACAACCGCCGCAGAGCGCAGCCCCTGGCCGATCCTTTCGGCGTTTGCCCTGGTCTGGTGCCTCCTGTGGCTGGTCCCGACCGCCCTCGCCGAGGCCCCCCCTCGCACGCAACCCTACCGCGAATGGGTTCCCCCGGAGATGCGGGACATCGGTGTGGAAGAGAAGGCAGGCCAAACCCTCCCGCTGGACCTGAAATTCTATAACGAATCGGGTCGGCCGGTCGCCTTACGCGAGTTCTTCGACAACACCCGGCCCGTGATCCTGCAACTGGGGTATTTTGAGTGCCCGCAACTGTGTGGAAAGATCACTCAAGGGATGGTTCACTCGCTGAAGCAGCAGACCCTCGATCTGGGCACGGACTTTCGCCTGCTTTACATAAGTTTCGACCCTGCCGAGACTTACCATCTGGCCGCCTCGAAGAAGCAGGCCATGCTGCAAGCCTACGGCCGGCCCGGCGCAGCTTCCGGGCTGCACCTGCTCACAGGTGAGAAGAAATCCATCCTCGAGCTGACACAAGCCGTGGGTTACAAGTTCCGATACGTTGAGTCGCAGCGGCAATACGCCCATCCGGCCGTCATTATGCTCTTCACCCCGGACGGGCGTCTTTCCCGCTACCTGTACGGCCTGGAATTTGATCCCCGCACGCTTCGGCTGAGCCTGGTGGAGGCCTCGGAAGGGAAGATCGGCACTACGGTCGATCGGATCATGCTCACCTGCCTGATGTACGATGGCTCGCTGGGCCGGTACGGACCGCGCGTAGCCCGTCTGGTGATGAAGGCCGGTGGCGCGATCTCCGTCGTGATTCTGGCCTCAACCCTTGGCTTTCTTTATTACCGCGAGCACCGCCGACGGAGGCAATCGACCGGCGGCGAGGTGAATGACCGATGAATATGTTTGCCTCCATCCTTTCCCAGTCGCGCAACACGACGTTCTGGATGCCCGAACAGGCATCCACCGTCGCGGGCGAAGTTGACTGGCTGTTCTATTTCATCCTGTACATCTGCTATTTCTTCTTCTTCCTGATCGTGGTTCTGATGCTGGGCTTTGTGATCAAATATCGCAAGCGTCCCGGCGTCCCCGATCACGCCGCCCCGGCCGGGCACAGCACCGCGCTGGAAATGCTCTGGACGATCCCCCCCACGCTGATCGTGCTGTTCATCGCTTACAAGGGAATCCGGGGTTACATGGACATGGCCGTTGCCCCCCCGAATTGTTATGAAATTACCGTGAAGGGGCAGATGTGGAGCTGGTCGTTCACCTATCCCAACGGCGCCACCCCCGCCGCCCCGACGCCGGAAAACCCCAACGACGTCGCCATCCCCGAACTGCACATCTGGAAGGATCAGCCCATCCGTCTCGTGCTGGAGAGCACCGACGTGATCCACTCCTTTTACATCCCGGCGTTCCGCCTGAAGAAGGATGCGGTCCCCGGGCGGTTCAACAAGTTCTGGTTTCAGGCCACCCGGGCCAGCCCGAAGGACGATAAAGGCAATTACATCGGTTTCCCGGTGTATTGCGCCGAGTATTGCGGTACGAGCCACTCGGAGATGCTGGCCAAGGTCATTGTCCATCCCACACGCGAGGATTTTGAGCTCTGGCTGGCCGATGCCAGCAAGTGGGAAGACAAGATGACCTATCAGGAACGCGGCGCGCAGCTCTGGAGCATGTACTGCCGAAGCTGCCACAGCGTCGATGGCAGTGCCAACACCGGCCCCACCTGGAAGAACCTTTACGGCTCCAAACACAGCTTCGCCGACGGCTCAGGCTTCCCTTATCAGTCGACCGAGGGCTGGACTGCCGATTTTGCCGACGAAAACTACATCCGCGAATCAATTTACTACCCCCAGCGGAAGATCGTTGCCGGTTATCCGGCCGGCCAGATGAACAGCTTCCTCGGACAGTTAACCGAGGAAGATGTCAAGGCCATCACCTGGTACATGAAATCCATCAGTGCCAATTACACCGGTGCTCTGCCGTCGGCGCCCCCACAGGCACCCGGCGGCCAACCGGCTCCCGGCGAGCAGCCTCAACCGCCCCCGCCGGGCGATTCGCAGTGAATTGACCAGCAGGTTTGATCGGAGTTTGTGATGTCTGCTATCTCCACCCCAGGTCAGTTGGATCTCACCGGGACGCCCCACGCTCCCGGCTCAAATTACCTCAACCACACGCGCGGCTTCCTCTCGTGGGCGCTGACGCTCGACCATAAACGCATCGGGCTGATGTACATGGTTTTCGTCCTCAGCGCGTTCTTCCTCGGCGGCATCTTTGCAATGCTGCTGCGGACAGAGCTGATCGCCCGCGGTCCCACCCTGATGGCCACCAAGACCGAGGCATGGAACCTGTACAACCACATGTTCAGCCTCCACGGGGCCGTGATGGTGTTCCTGTTCATCATCCCGGCGGTTCCGGCCATCCTCGGCAACTTCGTGCTGCCGATGCAACTGGGGGCCAAAGACGTGGCCTTTCCACGGCTGAACCTCCTGAGCTTCTACATTTACGTGCTCGGGGGATTGTTCTTCGTCTATGTGCTGTTGAGCGGGGTCATTTATGCCTACACCGGCTACCAGATGCCCGGAGGCTTCGGACTCGACACGGGGTGGACTTTCTACACCCCCTACTCCAGCTCCAAGAGCATGTCGGGTGTCATCCCGGCTACTTTCGGGGCGTTCATTCTGGGTTTCAGCTCCATTTTGACCGGGGTGAACTTCCTGGCTTCGATTCACACCCTCCGTCCCAAGAACATGGGCTGGTTCGACATGCCCCTGTTCCTCTGGGGACTGTATGCAACCAGCGTGATCCAAATCCTTGCTACGCCAGTACTTGCGATCACCCTGCTGCTGCTGATCGTCGAACGCTGGATCGGTGTGGGGATTTTTGACCCCAACCTCGGCGGCGACCCGGTGTTGTTCCAGCACTTTTTCTGGTTCTACAGCCATCCGGCTGTCTACATCATGATCCTGCCGGCAATGGGCGTGATCAGTGAGATCATCGCCACCTTCAGCCGGCGGCACATCTTCGGATACACGTTTATCGCGTATTCTTCCCTGGCCATCGCCTTGCTGGGATTCCTTGTCTGGGGGCACCACATGTTCACCAGCGGCCAATCGGCCCTGGCGAACGTGCTGTTCAGCCTGATTACTTTCAGTGTGGCCATCCCCTCGGCGATCAAGGTGTTCAACTGGGTGACCACCATGTACAAGGGTTCCATCCACCTGGAAACACCCATGTTGTATGCCATCGGCTTCATCTGGATGTTTTCGATCGGCGGGTTGACCGGGTTGTTCCTGGCGGCATTGTCGGTGGATATCCACTTTCAGGATACGTACTTCGTGGTCGCCCACTTCCATTACGTAATGGTCGGATCAATGCTCTTCGCGTTCATCGGCGGCATGAATTACTGGTTCCCCAAGATGTTCGGGAAGATGTACAACGAGAAAGTCGCGATGTTTGCGGCCATTCTCCTGTTCATTGGTTTCAACCTGACCTTTTTCATCCAGTTCGTCGCCGGGGCTCACGGCGCGCCGCGGCGGTATGCTGAAGTGCCTGTGCAGTTCGTCTCTCACCACTTCTGGTCGACCATCGGCGCGTATGTCATGGGGGTCTCGCTTCTCATCATCCTGCTGAACTGGCTGGCGGCTCTTTGGAACGGCAGACCCGCTCCGGCCAACCCTTGGGGGAGCAACACCCTGGAGTGGCAGACACCCTCGCCCCCGCCGCATGACAATTTCCCGACTAGCCCCGTTGTCACCGATCCCTATGACATGGACCGCTGGCGGTTTGTCAGCGACGAAGAAGGCTGGGTGCTGACCGACGAAGCCAAGGCGGCGATCGCCGCTGGCACGGCCAAGGTCGGGAAAGCCCACTGACAGAATCGGAACATCCATGAGCACTCTATCCCACACTGCCGACCACGCGCACCACGGTGATCAGAATCACGATCACCCCCCGTTCCTGGCGCATCATTTCGATACCCCGGAACAGCAATATGCCTCCAGCAAGCTGGGCATGTGGGTTTTTCTGGGGACAGAACTTCTGATGTTCGGCGGGTTGTTCTGTGCCTACGCGGTCTACCGCCACAACCATCCCGAGGTGTTTGAGTATGCCCACACCTATCTCAATAAATGGTGGGGCGCGATCAACACGGTGATTCTGCTTGTCAGCAGTTTCACCATGGCTTGGGCGGTGCGGTGCTCGCAGCTCGGCCATCGAACCGGCCTGTGCGTGCTGCTGGCCCTGACATTACTCGGCGGCGCGGGCTTCATGGGAATCAAGGCCATTGAGTACTCCGACAAGTGGAAGCATCACCTTTTCCCCGGCCGTGCGAACCTCTTCAACCGCGAGTACACCGGCGACCATAAGCCCGATGAACACCATGCCCACGGGGATCATCCGTCGCCCGCAGCTCCTGCCGCCGCCGCCGCCCATGCCACCGGGGACAACCATGCCACCGGCGACGGCCATGCCGCTGCCCCGGCCGATCCGCATGCCGGCTCGGCAAGCCACGCGGTGCTGCCACCTGCCTCTGCCTCGGCAGCGCCCGCCAGAGCACTCAACCCGGTGGTTTTCGTGGATCCACATGCGGGGGCATCCGATGCAGCCAAGATCGTGCCGACCTCCAACGGGCCGGCCGGTCTCGCTCAGGGAACTTCACCCAAGCGTGGGCATCTGACCTTCGCCGATCTGGCCACCCGTGACCAGGTTCGTGTGAACACGTTTTTCAGCATCTACTTCATCATGACCGGTCTGCACGGCCTGCACGTGCTGGTAGGAATGGGCCTGATCGCCTGGGTGCTGATCAAGAGCGCCGCGGGCATCTTCGGACCGACGTACTATACTCCGGTGGATCTGGTCGGCCTGTACTGGCACCTGGTCGACCTGATCTGGATCTTTCTGTTCCCCCTGTTGTATCTGATACACTGATGGAGGCGCCGATCACATGGTGCCCGGCGGCTGGTTGGCTGTCGAGGAATCCTGTTGAGCTGGCCAGTGGCACCCGCTGATCGGCAATCGCGAAAATGAGTCGAGCCCAGGCAAAATATCGGGAGTTGGTCGCCGGTGCCCCGGTGGAAACCACCGTCGCGGAGGAACACGGCCACGGCGAACATGAGGTCCATGCCGTCCCCGTGTGGCTTCTGGCGGCGGTGCTGGCGGTGCTGCTGGTGCTCACGGTCATCACCGTGCTGGTAACCCTGGTAGACCTGGGCCCCTTGAACATCGTCGTCGCTCTGGGAATTGCTGTCATCAAATCCGCCCTGGTTGTTCTTTATTTCATGCATCTTCGGTGGGACAGCCCCTTCAACAGCATCGTCCTGCTGTGCGCTCTGCTGTTCGTGGCGATTTTCCTGGCGTTTGCGATGATCGATACGGCCGAATACAGGCCTCTGGTGGATGAGGCCGTCAAGACCATCGCGAAATGAGCGTGCTTCTGGTCCTCCACCCGGGGCCGTGAGCTGGCCGTGAGCCGACCGCACCCCCATTCTCCGGCGGCTGCCCGCGGGATGACCCTTCCGCATCGCAGCTCCATTCTTGCCATGCGGCTGTTCGTGCTGTCGCTGGGCATGCTGTTCTTTGCCAGCATGCTGGGCTATATCGCGATCCGCACGGGTTTCTTCGGCCGACATGAAGTGCCGCTGGGAACGCTGCGGCGGACGTTCCCGCCGTCACTGTGGGTCAGCACCGCACTGGTACTGGCCGCGAGCCTGACGATTTCCCGTTCGCTCTCGGCCGTGCGACGGGAGCGGCAGCGCCCGTTCCGGTTCTGGCTGGCGGCGACGCTGGTGCTGGCGGTGCTGTTCGTGATCGTGCAGGCACCCTCGCTGGCGGCCATTCTCGCCGCCCATTTCGAGCAGCTTCGCGCCGCCGGCGACGGCCGCCCCATGGCGCTGTTCGGGCTGGTGTTTTTCCTGATCGTGGTTCACGCGCTGCACGTGGTGGGAGGGATCATTTTTCTGGCGTGGGTATTGTACCGGGCCGGGCAGAACGCCTATGACCATGAGCATCACATTCCCGTGCGTCATGCGGCACTGTACTGGCACTTTCTGGATGTCGTCTGGATTGCGCTATTCGGTACGATGTTTGTTCTGGGCTGAATGGACCTGAGCGGGATCGAACCGCCAACCCCTGCCTTGCAAAGGCAGTGCTCTCCCAATTGAGCTACAGGCCCTCTGCCTGATTTATACCCGAATCCGCCGCAAAGCTCGAATCACCACACCAACCGCTGGCTGTCCCCACGCCCCCCCGGCCGCGCCGCCGACCGATGAAGGCCCGCTGCCCAATTCTTCCAAACCGGAAATGTTCCACTATACTGGAAGGAATGAGTCGCACCCCCGCCCCGCCGTCGGTCGTGCAGCGGTCCATCGCCCCAATCGGTCGGAAATCGACCATGCGTGGGCTGGTGAAGGCCCAGCGCGCCCCCGGGCTGTGGATGCAGGATGTGCCCATCCCTCAGATTGGAGTGAACGAAGTGCTGATCAAGGTGCTCCGTACCGGCATCTGCGGCACCGACATGCACATCTACAACTGGGATGAATGGGCGCAAAAGACCATCCCTGTGCCCATGGTGGTGGGCCATGAGTTTGTCGGCGAGATCGTCGAGGTGGGAGCCAATGTGGATGCCTATCGTGTCGGCGACATTGTCTCCGGCGAAGGCCACGTGATCTGTGGCACCTGCCGCAACTGCATGGCGGGTCGAAGGCACATGTGCGCGCGGACGCAGGGCGTGGGAGTCAACCGGCCCGGAGCCTTTGCCGATTATGTGGCTCTTCCGGCCGGCAACGTGTGGGAACATCAGATCGGCATCGATCTGGACGTGGCCGCGATCTTTGACCCCTTCGGCAATGCCGTTCACACCGCTTTGCAGTTTGACCTGCTCGGAGAGGATGTGCTGATCACCGGCGCCGGCCCCATCGGCATCATGGCCGTGGCGATCGCCCGCCATGCCGGGGCGCGATTTGTTGTCATCACCGATGTCAACCCCTTCCGGCTCGAGCTGGCGCGCAAGATGGGGGTCACGTTGGCGATCGATGTCCGTGAAACCACCATCCGCGAAGCCCAGAAACGCCTGGGCATGAAGGAAGGATTCGATGTCGGGCTGGAGATGAGCGGCAGCCCGTCGGCGTTCCGTGAGATGCTCGCCAACATGGCCCACGGCGGGAAGATCAGCCTTCTGGGAATTCCCGAAAAAGAGATGGCCATCGACTGGAACACGGTTGTTTTCAACATGCTGACGATCAAAGGCATTTACGGCCGGGAGATGTTCGAAACCTGGTATAAGATGAGCGTGATGATCC
>JAVQWE010000123.1:0-7491 GCA_033579175.1 Phycisphaerales bacterium
CGCCGCGATGGAACAACTGCTGCTGGATGACCTGGAGATCGACACCACGACCCTCGGCCAGCGCCTGCTGGAAAAGGGATTTGATCGGAATCAGGTCGATACCGCGTTGCGGGAAGATTTTCTCACCGTTCAGGAACAGGCGATGCTCACGCGGATTCATCGGCTGCTTGCCGATGGTCCGCTCAGCCGGGATGCGGTCATTGAGCAAATCACGCCGCGAGCCTGGTCCAACGGCGAGATCTCCGATGCACGTCTGCTGGCCTCGCGTTGCTACGACCGGGTGCTGGCGATTCGTCAGCTCGACCGTTTCATGACGGCCATTCCCCCCTCGGCTCCGCCGCTGCTGCAATCGCGACTGCAGGCCATGCTGGTTCCGGTGCCGCTGCTGATCAGTCAGGCGGCGTACTCGGGATATGTGGACTTTGTGCAGTCCGAGGATGCCGTGGTCCGGACGATCCCGCTGGTGGCCAGCTTTCAGGGTCGGTTGTATCCCCACATGGTTCTGGCAACGGCCTGTGCTGACCTGGGGGTCAACATCTCAGACATCCGGGTTACGCCCGACCGATTGACACTTCCCCTGGCCGGCGGCGACGCAATCGAGATTCCCATCCGCACGATTCGCCAGACCAAGTTTGGCGAGGTCGGGGCATTCATGGACCTGCCCTGGTTCGGCGACGACAAGTGGGAAAACATGTACGACTGGCCGAAGTTCCAGCGCCCGCTGCAGCAGGAGTCGATCAAGAACATCTGGCGCGTGCAGCAGCTTCAGGACTCGATCCGAGCCAACCGCCAGAAGGCGCACAACGCCCTGATGTTCCTGCAGGTGGGGGTGCTCGGGGCGGTCGAGCAGGAAATCCGCCCGCGACTGGAGGCAATGACCGACGCGGAACTCGATGAGGCCATCCGCCAGATCCTGGCCATGGAAGATCTGCGGCAGCCTTTTGAAGAGCTGAAGAAAATGCCCGCCGCCGAACTGCGCGAGGATGAGCAGCAGTTCGTTGCCAGCTACGAGGCGCTGGGAGCGATCCTTCGAAACAACCAGTTTCTGCAGCAGCGTATCGTCGAGACCCGTCAGGATCTTGCCCGGAAGCTGGGCGGGAAACTGGTGTTCGTAGGGGCGACGTCTCTGGGGCTGTACGACTATTACTCCACGTCGCTGCACCCGCAGTGTCCCGGGGTGGTGATTCAGAGCGTGGCGCTTAACGCGATTCTGACCCGGGAGTTCTGGCGGCAGGCTCCCGGGTGGGTCGACCCCCTGCTGACCGGGTTGATCGGCGCCTGCGTGACGTTGTTTGTTGCGTTCCTGCCCTCCTACCGCGCGCTGGTGGCGACGATCGTCATGGTTTTTGCCTATTTTGTGCTCAACGGCATCGTCCTGTTTGACCTGCTGAACTGGATCGTCCCGGCGGCCGGGGCCATCACGGCGGCGGGGGTGGTCTGGGGGATTCTGACCCTCTACCGATACATCTTTGAATCGGCCGAGCGGGCGCGCATCACCAAGCGATTCAGCGGCTACGTCGATCCGGCACTGGTGAATTATCTGGTGGAAAACCCCGAAGCCCGACTCGACGGCGAGGTGAAGGAAATGACCGTGGTCTTCACCGATCTGGCCGGCTTCACCACCATCAGCGAGAAGCTGAAGGAACGCACGGTGCCCCTGCTGAACGAATACATGAGCCGCATGCTGCCGATCATCCGGGCCAACCGGGGCTTCTGGAACAAGTTTCTCGGGGACGGGATCATGTTCTTTTACAACGCCATCCCCCCGAACCCGAACCACGCCCGCGACGCCGTGTACACCGTGATGGAAATGCAGAAAGCCATGGAGCCGTTCAACGAGTATCTGCGGGAACGCCAGCTTCCGCGCTGCGCCATGCGGGCGGGCATCAGCACGGGCCTGATGGTGGTGGGCGATGCCGGATCGAAGCATGAAATCCACGAAGCCGCCGATTACACGGTGCTGGGGGATGAGGTGAACCTCAGCGCGCGTCTTGAATCGGCCAATAAAGCCCTCGGATCGCGTGTGCTGATGACCCAGCGGACTGTAGACCTGATGGGAGACGAGTTCCTCTACCGGCCTATGGGCCGGTTGCAGGTCGTCGGAAAGACTGAAGGGGTAATGACTTACGAGCCGCTGTGCCTCAAGACCGAGGCCACACCCCAGCAGGTTCGACTCGCCGAGTTGAGCGCGAAGGTTGTGCACGCCTTCGTAGAACGGCGTTTTGACGACTGCATCTGCGCCGCCGAGCAGATGCAGCAGGAATTCGGCTCAAGCAAGTTCACGGCCCTTTACCTGGCGCAGGCACGGGAATTTCAGATCGCCCCTCCCCCGGCCGACTGGGATGGCACGATCGTTCTGGAAACCAAGTAACGACAAGGAGTTACGTCGTTGCCGGTCCGGTGCCGCCATCTCGCTGGCGGTGCATTTTCCCGTTTTCCCATGGTAGAATGCCGCAATCATGTCCGTAAGCTCGACCACACCCGAGCCGCTCGATCTGGAGGCGGTCTACGGACGCCTGCGTCGCATCGCTCAAAAACTGCTGTCGGGCGAGCGGGACGGACACACCCTCTCGGCCACCGATGTCGTCCATGAAGCCTTGGGCCGGTTGCTGGCTTCGGGCGAGCCTGTGCCCTCGCAACCGCAGGATTTTGTGCGGTTTGTGCAACATGCCGCCCGGGCCATGACCGAGGTGCTGATCGATTACGCAAGACGACGGAAGGCCCTGAAGCGCGGCAGCGGCCGGGCGAGGGTGCGACTGGAAGACCTCAACGACGTGGAAGCCACCCTCGACCGCCCGGATTTTGACTGGGCGGCGTTGCAGGCGGCCTTGGATGATCTGCAGGTGGTCGATCCCCGACGGCACCAGGTGGTGATCCTGCGCTTCTTCGCCGGGCTGGATAACCGCCAGATCGCCCGGCAGTTGGGAGTCAACGAACGCACCATCGGACGCGATTTCGCCGCCGCCCGGTTGTGGTTGAAGGAGAAGCTCGCACAGGAGCAGTAACCGGTTCCCCCCGGGACACCCCGCGCCGGCGCGCGGCATCCGCCGGACTGCCAGAACCTCCCATGAACGCCGAACGCGACCGAGCCGCGATGGACGTTGTCGGCGAGCTGATCGACCTGCCTGCCGACGCCCGCAGCGAACGCCTGCGCTTGCTGTGTGGCGAAGATGCCGAATTGCACGACCGTGTCATGGCGCTGCTGCGTCAGATGACCCAGGATGCGCCCCCCCTGGGCAGTTCCTTCGTTGAAAGCACGCATGTTCCTCCCAAGGTGGATGATCCGGCCTCGGTCGATCTTTCCCGCCCTTCGCTCAAAGCCTCGCAGGTGGGCGCCTATCGCATCATCCGCTTGATCGGCGCCGGCGGGATGGGGGAGGTGTATGAGGCCGAGCAGGAACGCCCGCGCCGACGCGTGGCCCTGAAGGTCATGCGTTCCACACGGCTGACTTCCGCTCTGCTGCGAAGGTTCGAATACGAAGCCGAGTGGCTCGGTCGGCTCGATCATCCGGGAATCGCACGGATTTACGAGGCCGGCGCCACCGAGACCGCCGACGGCTTCGTGCCCTACTTTGCCCTGGAGCTGATTGAGGGCAAGCGTCTGGACAAATGGGTGACTGCCGCGAACCCGTCAATCCCGCAGCGCATCCGCTTGCTGATCGACATCTGTCAGGCCGTGCACCACGCACATCAGCGCGGGCTGATTCATCGCGACCTCAAACCCGCCAACATCCTGGTTACGGCCGATGGCAAGCCGAAAATCCTCGATTTCGGCGTGGCCCGCGCTCTGGGCGATCGTGCCGCGCCGGGGGAAGCCATGGCCCAGACGCTGGACGGCGCGCTGGTGGGAACCGTGCAATACATGAGCCCCGAACAGGCCTCCGGCGATCTCCGGGAGCTGGACACGCGATCCGACGTCTATGCCCTGGGTGTAATGGCCTACGAGCTGCTGAGCGGGCGCCGACCCTATGAAACCCGCGGCGTGCCGCTGCCGCGTGCCTTGGAACTGATCCGGACGGCCGAGGCACCGCTGTTGTCGTCGGTGGACCGGCAGTTTCGCGGGGACCTGGAAGCCATCGTCGCCAAGGCTCTGGAGAAGGAAAAGCACCGGCGGTACCCCTCAGCCGCCGATCTGGCCGCCGACCTGCAGCGATACCTGGACAATCGCCCGGTTCTGGCGCGTCCGCAGACCTCATTCTATAAGTTCTGCAAGTTTGCGCGCCGTCGCAAGGGTGTGTTTTTCGCCACATCGATCGTACTGGTGACGATCCTCAGCGCGTTCGTGATGACCAGCGTCGCCCTGATTCGCGAACAGCGGGCGCGGCGCGCGGAGGCCGAACAGTATCGCGCTGCGCAGCGCTCGGCCGAAGCCGTGGAAGAGGTGAACCGGTTCCTCGTGGATCTGCTCGGCTCGGCCACGCCGGATGTCGCGCAGGGCCGCGAGCTGACCGTCCGCGAGATGCTTGACGACGCCGCGGAAAAACTGGAAGGCCGCTTCCCGGGCTCGCCGCAGGTGCAGTCGATCCTGCATCACACGCTGGCGCAGTCGTACATCTCGCTGGGACTGTCCGCCTCAGCCCTGCCCCATGCCAGACGGGCATTGGAATTGATGGAGAACCTGGCCCACACCAACGATGAACAGGAATATCTGCTCACGGTCCGCGGGACGATCGCCGCCGCTCTGAGTTATCTGGGACAGCACCGCGAGTCGGAGGCGATGGCGCGGCAGCTTGTTGCCGAGTACAGCCGGCGATTCGGCCCCGAACACCCGCGCACGCTCAAAATGCAGACGAACCTGGCTTCCAACCTTGCCCGGCTGAACCGCTTCGAAGATGCCGCGACGCTGTTGTGGAAGACCGTGGAAGCTACGCGCCGGACGCTCGGTCCGGATCACGTGGACACGATCGCGGCCGCGAACAATCTCGGCGACAGCCTGCTGCGGCTGGGACAGACCGCTGAAGCAGAATCACTTCTGCGCGATATCCGCCAGCGCGCCGCGCATCATCTGGGTGAGGATCATCCCCAGACGCTTTTTGCACGCCTGCAACTGGCCACCGCCGTGGAAACCCGGGGCAACTACACCGAGGCGGAAACAGAGCTGCGCGCGCTGGTTCCTGCCTTTCGACGGGTGTTCGGCGAGCAACACCAGCATACGATCGACGCCATCCATGGTCTGGCCATGCTGCTGGCGCGGACGGGTCGCGCACCGGAGGCCATCCCGCTGATGCAGCAGGCTCTGCAGGCGAATGAAGCCCGGCTCGGGCCGGATCACCCTGACACCATGTTGTCACTGAGCAATCTCGGTTTTGCTCTGAATCAGGCGAAGCGTTCGCCCGAGGCGGCGGAGGTGCATCGGCAATGCCTTGAGCGTCGGCGGAGAGTGCTGGGCGAAGATCACGTGCAGACGCTCACGAGCATGAACAACCTGGCCGGCGCGCTGGAGGACAGCGGCAACCCCGACGCCGCCGAGCCCCTCTACCGCCAGGTCGTCGAGGGACGTCGCAGAGTCCTGGGGCCATCGCACCCGGCGACGCTCCGGGCGATGAACAACCTGGCGGGGTTGCTGTCGGAAAACGGTCGGCCGCACGAGGCTCGGCCGATCTTCGAGGAAATCATGAAGCTGCTGCCGTCGGCGCAGCTCGCAGCCGATGCGGTAGCCCAGTACACCGCCGAGTATGGCATCTGCCTGGCCCGACTGTCTGACTGGTCAGGCGCCGAGCCGATCCTGATGCAGGCTCGCAAGATGCTGCAGGAGGCCCAGTTCCTGAAGCCAGAAATCCGCAGAGAAGTGGACGAACAGTTGAGCCGGTTGTACCAGGCCACGGGTCGGCCGGAACTGGCGGCGCCATATCGCCAGCCGGCCACCCAGCCAGAAGGCCAGGAAAATTGACGTAAGTCGTGCTGCCATAAGGGTTTATCTCATGCCAGAGTGGCTTTCGGTCGCGCTGAAAGAGTGGTCGGCGGTGGTTCAGGCGCTGCGCGACGGTCGGCAGACCCTCCTGCTCCGCAAAGGTGGGATTCACGACTCAGGCGGGGAATTCGAGCTGGAGCACACTCGATTCCTGCTGTTCCCCACGTATGTCCATCAGAGTCCGGACATGATCGCCCCCGACCAGCGCCACCGCCTGGAGCCTCGCTCCGTCGAGCCTTCGCAAATCACCCTCGACACCGCCGGACAGGTCGTGCAGGTGCTCCCAGTATCGTCGCGCCAGAAACTGCAGAACCTGGAGGCATTTCACATCTGGTCGGGCAGTTTCCTGGACAAAAGACTGGCCTATAAACCGGAACGCCCGCTGTTGCTGCTGGTTGTGCGGGCATTTGCGCTGGCGCGGCCGGTGACGATCGAAAACTCGCCGGCCTATGCCGGATGCAAGAGCTGGGTGCCGCTGGAAACCCCCATCGACGCAACCGGCGCCCCCGCGATCGACGATGACACCTTCCAACGTGCCTGGGCCGCGATCCGTGCCCGGGTGGCGCAATGACCGCCTGCCCCGGGCCTTCTCCGATCGGTTCCGGCGTTCAAAGCCCTTGCAAAATCCAGATTTTGTCGAACAAATGCCGATCCACAACGAATACCCGTAGATGGAGACCGTTCGCGTAAACGTTCGTCGCTCGGCCGACCAGAGCCTGCAGACCGATCTGGCCACCGCGCGGATGCTCGCGCAGCTTCTGGATGCCCAGTTCGAGATCGGCAGGCTCCGTTTCGGCTTTGATGCGATTCTGGGGCTGCTGCCTGTCGTTGGCGATTTCGCGTCGCTGTGCCTGGGGCTGTATCCGATCTTTCTGGCGCGCAAACACCGTTTGCCCAGGCACGTCATCTGGCGCATGTGGGCCAATCTCGGTCTGGATTTTGCCGTGGGGATCGTTCCGGTGGCCGGCGACGCGGCTGATCTGCTGCTGAAGGCCCATCTCCGGAACTTTGCCCTGCTGGAAAAGGCGCTCAAGCGAAAGCAGGGGATCACCGACTGATCGCGCCGGTGCGGTTTGAGGAATGCTATAATTTACAAGCAGCCTCGATCAGGAGGCGTCCCATGCCGCTGCAAGTCCTGTCCGATCAACAGCGCCTGCAAACGCTGAAGGAGACCCTCCGCAGTCGCACCGCACCGGCGGCGGAAGCCCTGATCGATCGTCTGGAGGCCGGCGCGATCCGCTGCCACGCCTGCGGGCACCGGTGTCTCGTGAAGCCCGGTCGCGACGGCGTGTGCCGGGTGCGCTTCAACGAATCCGGCGAGCTGCGCGTGCCGTTCGGCTACGTGGGCGCGCTGGCGTGTGATCCGATCGAAAAGAAGCCCTTTTTCCATGTCCTGCCCGGCAGCGACGCGCTGACATTCGGAATGCTCGGCTGCGACTTCCACTGCGGCTATTGCCAGAACTGGGTAACCAGCCAGATGCTGCGAGACGTGAACGCCGTCGCCCCGCCGCGGGATTGCACGCCCCGGCAACTGGTGGATCTGGCGATCGAACATGGCGCGCCGGTCATCGCTTCCAGCT
>JAVQWE010000124.1:0-7434 GCA_033579175.1 Phycisphaerales bacterium
AAGCCGGGCGGTCGAGGGTGGGTATCGCAGGCGAGGGGCGCAGAACGCGGGGAGTCCATCGGGCTGGTCGTCGTCGCCAGAGCCATGGGCGGCCATGTGGAGGCAGACCGACTCTACGGCGGGCGACCGGTGAGGCAAGCAGATTATCAAATCTTAACATTCGCCGGTTCAGCGAAGGTTCAGCGCCCCCACCGCCAGGAACGCTGCTGCCGCCAAGAATATGGTAACCTCGGCAACCTGGGAAAGAACGGCAACGATACGCGGCTGCATGGTCGGATCCTCCAAACACCCGCCGGCAGGCGGCGGGGGATGACGGACACGTCCGGCAGATCGACACAATCGTGGTCCGTTCTTCACCCTACGATATCGCCTCCGCTTCTACGGGCAGTTTTCGGGGAAAAACGCTCTGAAACCGACCGCGGTCTTCGGAGGAGCCGGGATTATCGGACCTGCCTTCGGATTCCTCGGATCAACCGGTGCTCCCGCGAAGCGGGTGAATAGGCCGCCTGCGATTCAGGCACCGGCTCCCCAGAAGCCGGGTCGCTCCCCGTGCCCTGCCCGAGACATGCCATGGGTAAAGCCCGGGCCGGTGCGAGCTCCCGGGGCCCAGCAATCCTGTACGACACGGTTACCGGTTCACCTGCACAAACACGTTTCGGCTCACCGCCCCTTCGCGCGGGCGCAGAAGGGTGATCTGCCGCCCGCCGTATTCGGCGACGTACAGATGCCCGCTGGTGGGGTGCTGGGCGATGTCCAAGGGGTCGGAAAACTGTGTGAACCCGTCAATGCCCGTGATGGCCTCGACGATGTTTCCGTCTGCACCGGGCGAGAGCACGATAATGTCCTTCCCCCCGCTGTAGCGGGTCACCAGAATCTTGCCGTTCAGCCGTCCACCGAAGGCGTTGCCGCGATATTCGCAAAGCCCGTTGGGACTGATGTTGAAGCCGAAATCAAACGCCGGCAGCTTGAAATTCGGCTCCGGAAGGATTCCCACCGGATAGCTGCGGATTTCCTGGGGATCGACTTCCTTCGTCGGGTTTCCACCCATCAGGACGTATTCGCCGCGGACCGGATTGGGATGACCGTAATAACCGCCCGGGGTGATCTTCAGCAGCAGATCGTGCGTGGTCTGGCGCAGATCAAAAATGGGGGGAACGGCCTGTCCGGCGGCGGAGCGGGAAGTGCCGGGGGTGTTCCCGCCGGCGGCGGCGCCGTTGAGGCCGGTGTAGAGGTGGCCGTTGGAGTGCCAGAGCAGATCGAAACCGCTGCGCACGCCGGTGGCGTAAATCGTCAGCGGCGCGTCGGGAGCACTGGGGTTATACGTCCCGCCCTCCTCCGTTTTCGCATCGAGCGGGAATTGCTTGATCTTGCCCGGGTCCAGTCGCAGACACGCCGCCGTCAGCAGTCGCTCCGGGCGGAAATTCCATTTCTTGTCCGGTTCGCCGGTGGAGGTATTGGAGCCCTGGCAGAAATACAGTGCTCCGTCCGGGCCGAAGGCCATCTGAAACGTCAGGTGATCCTTATAGCCGCGCGGCAGGTTGATCACGATGTCCTGATGCGACGAAAGCGACGGTCCGGAAAGCACGGTGATCTTGCTGGTCCAGTCGGCGGCGCCTTCGATTCGACCTTCGTTGAACGCCATCTGTCCGTGGGCCACCCACAGGATGGGGTCGCTGGCGGTGGATTTCGGGTCAAAGGTGATGCCCGTGATGATCCGAGGGCCTTGTTCCGCCGACTGAATCGTGGAAATCGTCTGGGGGGAGGCGAGCGTGCCGTCGGGCTTTACTTCGTAGCAGAAGATCCGTCCGTCGAAGGTGCCGGCATACAGTTTTCCATCCTTCCCGAAGGCGATGGCGGTGTAGGCACTGGGGACCTCGCGCCCGGGCATCATCACCTGCGTTTGCGGCATCTGCACCTTCTCGAATGCCACGGGATAACTTTCGGTGCGGGCGGTGGCGGCCGTCGTGAAGTTGATGCGCATCGGCCGGAAGGGAGCACCGGTGGTGTCCTTGAGTTTGTCGGTGACCTCGAAGATGTAGCGCGTCGCCGGCTGCAGCAGCTCCAGCGGCTGGAGCACAATCGCATCCCCGGCGCCGCTGGTGTTTAACCTCGCGCGGACGGGGGCCATGGTGTCGGCCTTGTACAGGCGGACGGTAACGTCATTCATGGTGGCGACATCCACACCGCTGCCGGGGTTCGGCAGGCTCAGGTCGCAGGCAACGAAGGCGTTGGGCAGCACGCCGGTCTCCCCGTTAGCCGGACGAGTGAACGTGACGCCCGGCCGAAGCATTTCGTCGCGCGCGATTGCCAGCTCGCGTGTGCCGAACTTCTGCGCGGCCTGGAAGACCATCACCGAGGAAACCCCGATCGTGCTGACGGCCAGTGCCGTCACAAGGTAGTTGGTTCTCTTCATGTCCTTGACGCACCTTCCTGCGCGCAAGCGGCGCTGTCCCTCGTATCGGTCGGTGCCCGGCGACGGTTCATGACACCTCCAGCCCCGCCGATCCCGTGATTATTGGCATGAATCGCCCGCCGGGGAGTTCCCCGTGTTCGCCAGGCGCGGGAGGAATGGTCGCCGCACCCCGGGAAGACTCCGGCGGGCAAGCCGCGACGAACTGTCTGGCGTGATCGCTCCCGAGGGGGAAATGCCTGCCGGCTGGGCCGGTTCCGGGGTCACTCGGGGGGCTGGCGGGGCAGCCTTATGCCGAACCGGGATTCCCGAGGCGCCGTGCGCCGGAGGCGGCTTATCGGGTGCACCGCGGTGATCGGGGGGTGGCAAGGCGCCGCCCGTTACCGTTTACAGAGCCAGCCGGCTCCAGATCGTCTGGTTGGGCTTGGGAGGCTTGTTGGCGGTGGACTGCCACGCCGTCAGCAGCGTTTGCTTGCCGGGCACGGTGACACTGATCGACGCCGAATCGCGTAAGGTTCCGAGGGCAAAAACGCGATATTTGTGTTTCTTCCCACGGAGGTTTTCGCTGAATCGGGTGGAATCCGGCGGCAGAACCGCCGCCGTCACCCACTGCGAGCTGCCCTCCTGCTGACGCTGGACGGCATAGCCGGTTTCGTTGCTGGCCTGATCCGTCCAGGAGAGCGTGAGGACGCTGGGCGTGGCCGACGCCCGCAGGCCCGAGGGTGGCAACGGTGTGTTGACCAGCGCGCCGTTGCTGTAAGGGCTTGATCCGGCGGTACTTACAGCGGCGACGCGGTATTCGTAGGTCACGTTTCCGATGGCGCTGAGGTCATCGTATTGCGTGGTGTTGGCACCGACCGTGGCGATGACTTCCCAGATCCACGCGGCAAAACGTCGTTCGATGCGGAAGCCGGTCTCGTTGTCCGAGTTATCGGCCCAGTTCAAGCGCACCTTGCCGTTGGGCAGCACGCTGGCCACGAGGTTGGTAGGTGCGTTGGGAATGCCCGAAGGCTGCGTGGTGGCCGAGGCAATGTTGCTGGCCGGGGCATCTCCCGCAGCGTTGGTTGCGATCACGCGATATTCATAGGTCTGATTGGCGGAGACCGCAGAATCGTCGTAAGTCGTTGTGTTTGCAGCGGTTGTGGCAAGCGTGGCCCAGGAAGTGGTTCCATTTGACCGCCGCTGGATGCGGAAGCCACTCTCATTGTTGGAATTGTCCGTCCACGACAGCCGGATCAGCGTCGTGGACAGCGCCACTGCCGACAGCCCGCTCGCCGCGGCTGGCACCCCGGCTGCGGGCACCTGCGAGGTATCGACCCGCGGCTCGTTGCTCCAGGCCGACTCCCCAGCCGGGTTAACCGCCCGCACGCGGTAGTCGTACGTCACGTTGGCGATGGCAGTTGTGTCGGAATAGCCGGTGACGTCCGGTCCCACCGTTGCCAGTGGTTCCCAGATCCACGCGGCATACCGACGCTCGATGACAAAACCGGTTTCGTTGTCGGAATTGTCGTTCCAGGAGAGGTCCACCCGGTTGCTGGTAACGACCGTCCCCACCAGGTTGCTGGGCGCCGCCGGGGGCGTCAGCGGCGGGGTGCTGACGAACAGGAACTGCTGCGGAATGATCTGCTTGGAAAAACCGGGGATCGTCCATCGCAACTCGGCTCGGGCCGAGCCGGTGTTCTCGAAATAATCGAGGCGGATATCATACTTCACGCCGGCCATCAGACCGATGTTGCCGCTCCACTCGGTGAGCGACTGATTGACGAGCTTGTCCACCAGCAGTTCGTTGTTGACCCAGAGTCGGGCTCCGTCGTCTGTGTTGGTGAAGAATTGATACAAACCTGTGACCGGAGCCAGGATTTGCCCGGTCCAGCGGACGCTGAATGTGTCGGCCCCGAAGCCGCTGATCGGAGCCGCCGTGCCCCAGTTGAAGTTGATCGTCGGATCGGTGCGGGTGACGGTGGTGCCGGTGAAGTCGGCGTTGTCGAAATACTGCCCGCGCAAGCCGCTGCCGGTGGCCTCGTTGGTGAACGTGGCGGTGTAGGTGGTGGTGGCCGGCGGCGCGATGATTTCGTGGGTGGCCGCCCCGCCGTTGGACCAGCTCGCGAACGTGTAATAGCCATTGGCATTGCCCTGCGCCGGCGCGCTGAGGGTGTTGGCCGATCCCACGATGACGGTGCGCGAGAACGGCGTCACGAAATTCTGCCCCCCCACCGACAGCCGTAAGCCCGCCGGAGAACTCGTGAAGTTCAGCGACACGGTCTGCGGATCAATCCGGCGCACCACGGTGGTGGAAAGGTTGCTGGAATCGGTGGCGGTCAGGCGCAATTCGATCCAGGAGGGATATTCATGATCTGGCGCGATGAACTGCCCGCTGGCGACTCCGCTGAACGACTGGATGATGTGTTCATGCGGGTTGCCGGGGTTGATCTCGCTGTCGTGCATGAGCACCAGCTCCCAGCGCAGGCGGGAAGCATCGAGCGTGCCTTCCTCCGGGTCGTTGGCCGAGCCGCTGAAGGAAATCGTGTCGCCCACCTTCCAGTTGAGGCTGGCCGCAGGGGTGGCAATGACCGGCGTGGGGGGCAGGCTGCCGACGGTGATCGTCTGCGAAGCGACGTGGCTGAGCCCCCCACGGTCGGTGACACGCAGACGCACCTGCCGCGGACCGGCCGTGGTGTAGGTGAACGTGGGTGCGACGGCGGTGGAGTCGTTGAAATTGCCGTCGCCGTCCAGGTCCCAGGCGAAGGTGAGCACATCGCCCGCATCCGGATCGCTGGAGGCGCTGCCGTTAAAGTTGACCGTCAGCGGGACGCTTCCGGTCGTCGGTGAGGCGGTGAACGAAGCCGTGGGCGGGTTGTTGCTGGCGGCATTGGCAAAGGTAAAACGCCCGATGCGCCCCCCGGTCATGTCCACGTAAAAGAGGTCTCCTCCCGGGCCGATCTGCAACTCTACCGGCCCGTTGCTGGTGGCGCGGAAGACCTGGCGATTGTTCACGTCGGGCAGGCCATTGAGCCCCCGGTACATCACGAAGATCCGCTTGCGCGAGTAATCGGCGAAGAACATCGCGCCGTCATACGACAACGGGTAACTTCCGCTGGTGTAAAATGCCACTCCGGTGGCACTGGAGCCACCGGTTGGCTCGCCCGAGCCGGGCACGACCTGCGCGCTGTGCGACCAGGCGTAATAGGGTGCCTGATGGGCGGCGGCGCCTGCGGAGTAGAGGGATTCCAGCAGGGGCAGGTTGGCGTTGTCGTAGCCGTTCTGCCGGTTCGGACCCTCATACGCCGGCCAGCCGAAGTTCTCCGCGAAACTGTCTCCGACGTGGGTGATGCGGTTGATCTCTTCCCAGGTTCCCCAGCCTACCTCAGCCACCCAGATTTCCTGAGTTCCCGGTCGGAAGTTGAATCGGAAGGGGTTCCTCAGTCCGTAGGCGATGATGCGCTGCCGATTGGCGTTGCCCGTGAACGGGTTTCCGGGCGCCGGAGCCCCGGTGTCGGGGTGGATGCGGATGATGGTGCCATCAAGCGTGGTGTAACTCGTTGTGTTATTTGATCTTACGTGCTGGGAGCGCAACGCCCCGCCTTCGTTGGGTGGGTCGCCCAGGAGGTTGTTCTGCCCGTAATCAACCGCGCCGAAGGACGCGCCATCGCCGGCTGAGGCATACAGGTAGCCATCGGGACCGAACTGAACGTGCCCGATCGAATGCGAGGGGTATTGCTGCCCCCAATCTTCGACCAGCACCGTTCGTGCCACGGCGACGTTCCCCGAGGCGGTCAACCGAACCAGTCGCCCGCTGACTGCCGGTCCGTTCCCGCTGGTGCCCGGGCCGGGGTCGCTGTCTCCGTTGACGGTTCCCCAGGCCGGTGCCGTTCCCCCGATCGGGGCATCGTAGGTGTACAGGGCATACACATAAGGCCGGCCGGTGGTGAATTGCGGATCAAGTGCCAGCCCCAGCAGCCCGCGATCCCAGTGGTTGTGGGTTTCGGTTCGCAGATCCGCGAAGATGTCGGGGCTGGGATCGGAGAAGTCGTCGAAAACTTTGATGATGCCGCGTTTTTCGGCGACGAAGATGCGCCCGTCGGGGGCGAACTCCACAGCCGTCGGATGCGACAGCCCGCTGAGCACCGTCACCTCGCTGAACTGAGGCACGCCGGTGGTGAAAGCCCAGTGAAAGTCATTGGGGAGGGTTCCGCCGCTGGCAGTCCGAACGCCCCCCGGTCCCCCGACGACCCGGGCATAATAGAAGTTGTTGCCGGAGGGCAGGTTGCTGATCGGATCGAGCGTGGCCGTGCGCGTCGAGCTGGAATAGGTGACCGTCGCCGGGATCAGGGTGCCGGCGGCGTTGCGAAGCTGAAAGGTGCTGGAGTTGATGGTCGAGGCGGTCATCGCCCCGGCGAACGTGACGGTGATATTGGCCGACACCGGGACGTTCTGACCCCCGTTGACCGGAGAAATGCCCGAAATCGCCAACAGAAGCCGCGATTCGACCTGCTCGATGACCGCCGCGACGGCGGCGCCAACCCTGCGTCGTGAGCCCATCATTTCTCCCTCACAAACCCGCCTTGACAACCCCCCCGACGGATCACAGCCCGCGGCGGAACCGGGACGTTTGGGAACTATGCCACAGAGCTGACGGGGTGTTCCCGATCTGTCAACGAATATGGTCCAATAACCGCAAACGAGTTGTCAACTGGAAAATTGTTGAGGCTTATTCGATGGTTACCGTGCCGAGCGCCACCACAGCTCCAGCATGATCAGGGCAAAGAGGCGTTGCGAGTGGTCGGCGCGGAAGCTCTCATGGGCATCCACCAGCTTGCGGGCCTCGGCGGGGACCATGTGCCCGCTGAGGAATGAATCCCGCGAAAACAGCAGATCATGCATCATGGGGCGCAGCTCGCCGCGCAGCCACTGCCCGATCGGCAGAGCAAATCCCCGTTTGGGGCGACGGAAAACCCCCTTGGGCAGGTCCTGCCGGAACGCCAGCCGCAGCAGCCGCTTTCCGCAGCCCTCAATGAGCATTTCTG
>JAVQWE010000125.1:0-7432 GCA_033579175.1 Phycisphaerales bacterium
GAAGAACCCGCAGTGGAATGAAGTGCCCGTCCGCGGGGGGGAACTGTTCGAGTGGGATCCGAAATCAACCTACATCCAGCACCCGCCGTACTTTGCGAATCTCAAGCCTGTGCCTGATCCGATTCGACCGATCCGGCAGGCGCGTTGCCTGGTGAGCGTTGGCGACAGCGTAACCACAGACCACATCTCCCCCGCCGGAAACATCAGGAAGGACTCCCCCGCCGGCAGATACCTGATGGCTCACGGAGTCCAGCCCGCGGACTTCAACCAGTATGGCACCCGCCGCGGAGCACACGAGGTGATGGTCCGGGGCACGTTCGCCAACATCCGCCTGCGCAATCGTCTGGCGCCTGGCACCGAAGGGGGCGTGACGCGGTTTTTCGGCAGGTCGGATCAATCGGACGGTGCCTCGATTCAGCCGGGGCAGATCGTCTCAATCTACGATGCTGCCATGGAGTATCAGAAGCTGGGGGTCCCGCTGATTGCCCTGGCCGGCAAGGATTACGGCATGGGCTCCAGCCGCGACTGGGCCGCCAAGGGCACCATGTTGCTGGGCATCCGGGCCGTCATCGCCGAGAGCTTTGAGCGGATTCACCGCAGCAATCTGGTGGGTATGGGGGTGCTTCCGCTGGTGTACAAGCCGGGGGAGAACCGCACGACGCTGGGACTGACCGGCGAGGAATGCTTCGACATCGAAATCAATGACCAGCTGAAGCCCGGACAGGAAGTGATCGTGCGGGCCGATGGCAAGACGTTTGCCACCTTCTGCCGGATCGATACCCCGGTTGAACTTGAATACTTCCGCAACGGCGGGATTCTGCAGACAGTCCTCCGGAAGCTGCTGAGCTGATGCCGACTTCGTGGAACCATCTTCGCCGCCGACGATGCTTCGCCCGAAACGTCAGGGAAGCTGATAATCCTTCGGAGACCACAGCGCGCGCAAGCGGCTTCGGCCCGTGGACGGGTTGGCCAGCTCTTCATGCGAGAGGATCTCCACATGCCCGTCGCAAAAGCCGATCGACACCCGACCGCGCGCCTGAAACTTCTCGCCCTGTCCCTTCCGTCGGTGCTTGGAGTAATCCAGTTCGGTATCTGCGACGTAAAGATTCTCCAGCAGCGTGCCGCTGGGCTGGATTTTCAGAAATTTCTGCCCGGCGGTGGCACCCTGCCCACCGACCGTCGATCGCGTATATCGCGGGCGGCCTGGGGTGAAGCGCTCCGGCCATCGCTCGGTGATCAGGATCAACTGGCTGCCACCCTTGGTCGAAGCGTCAAAAAGCACTCCGCTGGGGTGGGGAGCCGTGTTGATGCCAATCGAGCTGGAGGCAAAGTAATTCATGGAATACGAACGGGCTGTATCTTCGGTCTCGGCCACCGGGCAGACCATCACGCTTCCCCCGACGCTGTCGGCCTTGGGGGCATTCACCTCGATGATCGGCTTGGGAAGGTATTTGCCGATCCGGTCAACATCGAACCAACTATTGTTGGTGGGGATCGATCCGGCGGGCATGTTGTCGATATTGGGAGGGAATTTGCCCTTGAAGTCGATCGAGTATGTGAGCAGGGCCGCCACGAGCTGCCGGACATTGCTCTGGCATTTGACATCATTGGCCTGCGACCGTGCCTTGCCCAGCGCCGGAAGCAGAATCGCAATCAGCACCGCGATGATGCCAATCACCACCAGCAGTTCCACCAGCGTAAACGCAGATTTCGACCGTCTCATGGCGGGTTCCTTTCGCTTCGGCCCCTCCCAAGGCTGGCCCGTGGCAACGTGCCGCGGGCAACACTCCTGCGCGCAGCGGGTCAGCGGTCAGCGGCGCCTCACCCGGGCCAGGGCAGTAAGGACCAGGGGAAGCAGCCCGACCGCCGCCGGCTCGGGCACCGTCGTCCGGGGCAGATCAGCCGGCGCCGTCAGGTTGAAGTTGGCGGCCAGCAGCGAGAAATCCCCCAGACCGACCTGCCCGTCGAAGTCGAAGTCTCCCCGGCTCCACCCCCCGGCGGCGTTGAAATTCGACGCCAGCAGCGAGAAATCCCCCAGCTCTGTGGTGCCGTTGAGATTGGCGTCTCCCAGACGCGTGTACCGGACCAGCGTGTCCGTGGCCGCGACGGTCTGTCCGAGGAAGGTCGTCAGACCCAGCTCACCGGCTGTCGCCAGACCTACAGCGGTCACCGCGCTGTTGGCCGCCGCCGTCGAGCTGGTCAGACCGGTGCCGGTCCAGTTTCCACCAGCCCGACCGGAGAGAACTGCGTCTCGCACCGCGGATTGTGGTGTTGTGGTGACGATCAGCCCGTTGTTGGTGAGGTCCAGCGTGGCAAGGAACGCTCCACCGGTATCCGTCTGGATCGTCAGATCCGCCGTTCGGCTCACGCCATCATTCGGGTTGATGCTGGGAGAAATTCTCAGTGTGCCTTCGCGAACCGCCAGCGCCGACACCCGAACATGCTTCGCCTGCGCCAAGCCGTCGTCGCGCTTGCTGACGCCGCTGCCGGTGATGCCCCCCGGCAGACTGAGGGTTCTTCCGGCCGGAACGCGAAGATCCGTTCCCGATGCGGCAACCACCGGGACCGCAACCGTATGATTGCCGGCCAGAACCGCAATGTGCGCGCCCTTCCCATCCGGTGCCTGAGTTGTGAGCGTCCCGTTTCCGGTGATCGTGTAACTGCCGCTGCCGCCAAGCTTCAGAAGCTTGGTGGTCCGGGCGCTGTTGAGCGTCACCGTACCACCGGCACCGGTGAAACGGGCATTCTGAGTGGCCCCGCTGGCAATCAGCGAAAGGTTCCAGTTCGATGCCGTGTCCCAATCGCCGCCGGCGGCAGTGAACGTCGGCTCGACCTGATAAATGTCCAGCCGGCGGTCGGAAAAACTCAGCACCATCAGCACCGGATTGCCGTTGGCATCCCGCCCGACGGCAAGGTCTTTCACCTGCCCGCTGTATTCGCCGGTGAAGAAATCTTCGGCACCGGTAAGCGCCGCCTGCGGGTTGCCTGTAAGCGACCCGTGGAGGTTACGGATATGCACGTGACGCGCGCTGACCGGTGCCTGGGTCGTGTTGTCCTGCTGAGTATAGGTGAGGGTGTCGCCACTTGGCACGCGCATGGACACGGCCATCAGGGTTGCAGTTCCGGAGTTGGGATCGGCAGCACGGGTCGGGATGAACACGCCGGCGATTCCTTCTCCGTTCAGCACGTTCTCATTCTTTCGGAGCACGCCGGTGGAGCCTGCCCCCGGCGTCGGCACGTTGAACTGAACGAAACTGTTGTTGCCGGCGCGGGTGGCCACGGCATGACCCTGGCCGGTGCTCAGCAGGAAGTTGCCGTTGTCATCGAAAGCAATATCACGGTTGGAAAATCCGATCGTCTGCCCGGCGGTCTGGAACACGCCTGCCCCGCCTTGCCCGACAACACTGCCCGGCCCGTAGACCGCCGCCCCGTCGGTCAGGCGCAACGTGAATCTCGCCCCACCGCTGACGAACGGGTCCTGGCTCATGACGCCCAGTCCCGGCACGCCGAGCGTTCCATCGTTGGTGGCGCCCCCGCGCGGGTCGATGGCCATGGCAAACGGACGCGCGCCGAAGAAAGGGTTGGTTACCTGCCAAAGCTGGTCGCCGGTAGTTCCGTTGATCTTGCGGATGAACGGGGTGGTTCCCTCGGGGGGGTTGACGTCGTAACCGATGTACAGTTCGTCGTTCAGGGCCGCCAGTTGGGTGAACCCCCGGAACTGGCTGGCCGCGGACGACGCCCCCGTGCCGGTCAACCCGGCCGCCGACGGCGTCGCCGACAGGGGGCTGCCGATGCGGACCACCCCTACCGTACCGACTCCGGGAGCATTCTGGTATCCACCGACCCACGCCGTCGAGCCGTCGAAAGCCACGGAAATCGGGTTGACACCGAACTGCGAAGTCCCCCCGCCGAAGAAGAACGGCGCCAGGTCAATCGAGTTGGTCCGCTGAAACGTGTACGGCTGCCCGAGGGCGATTGCTGTGAACGCCCCAGTTGCCAGGAAGGCTGGCAGAAGGTGACGATGATTCGACAACATAGGAACCCTCCAGAACGGCGTGCCTTGACACGCCCGTATCGCGGGATGACCGACCGGCGCGATGCCATCGGCTCTCAAGATTATATAACCTTAACCGTGAAATGTGATTCAGTCAACAGAAAATCTCGAGATTTTCATGGTTACTATCGCATCGACTCAGGAAAATATATAACAATCGCGTGGTACCGCGACCGCGCAGCCCACCTTGTTGTCTGGAGAGATTCAGGAACGACGGGTTGGCGAAGCTGCGAACGCTTGCGGGAAATCCTCAGCAAGCCACTGTCCGGCTCAAACGAGCCGGCGGATCAGTGCGTCCGTGAACTCCCGGGTCCCAGACTGCCCCCCCAGATCGTACGTAAGTTCTTTTCCCTCAGCGAGTTGCGCGTTGTAGGCAGCCTTGATGCGCTCGGCAACGGCGCTTTCCCCGATGTGGTTCAGCATCATCACCCCCGAAATGATCATCGCCAAGGGGTTGGCCTTGTTCTGCCCGGCCAGATCGGGTGCCGACCCGTGCACCGCCTCGAAGACGGCGTATTCATCCCCGATGTTCGCCCCCGGGGACACCCCCAGCCCCCCGACCAGCCCGGCACAAAGATCGCTCACGAGGTCGCCGTAGAGGTTTTCCATCAACAGAACATCAAACTGCTGCGGGTCCTGCACGATTTTCATGCACCCGGCGTCGATGATCCGCTCCTCATACTGCACCTGCGGAAACTCCTGATCATGAACCCGCTTGGCGCAGGCGATGAACATGCCGTCGGTGAGTTTCATGATGTTGGCCTTGTGAAAGACGGTCACCTTCTTTCGATTTCGGGTGACGGCATATCGGAAGGCATAGCGCGCGATTCGGGTGCAGGCGGCCTCCGTGGCGACTTTCAGACTGGTCACGACCCCAGGAGCCACTTCGGCTTCGATGCCGGTGTACAGCCCCTCGGTGTTCTCGCGGATGATGACCATGTCGACATTCTCAAACCGCGTCTTCACGCCCGCCATCGTCCGCACCGGCCGGACGGCCGCATACAGATTCAACTTCTGCCGAAGCTGGACGTTGACGCTCTTGAACCCCTTTCCCACGGGGGTGGTGACCGGCCCTTTCAGCGCGACCTTGTGTTGACGGATGGCATCGAGCGTCACCTCTGGCAGCACGTTGTCATGCCCCTGCTCCAAGGCGGTGGCGCCGGCGGGAACCTCGATCCAGCGTGCATCCAGACCGGCGGCATCGAGCACTTTCCGCGCTGCCGAGGAGACCTCCGGCCCAATCCCGTCGCCGGGAATCAGTACGATCGTGTGCCTGGGCATGTCCGGGAAGATACCCGCGGATCGAGCCCGTGCAACGACGCTCTGACGGCAGAGCGATCGATTGATGTCAGTTGCATCGCGCCATCGATCGGCGTCGGTTTTCCGCGAACTTCTCGCCGCCGCGTAACACGCTGGCGTTTGATCCAACGATGTTCCGCACGGCGCAACGTCATCAACGCTGCACGCGCCGGCTGACGGGCTGACTGCGGATCCGCACGTTCGCAAAGCCCACCGAATGGTCAGCTCCGGCCCTCCGCACGATGCCCCCTGCGGCGCAAAGAAGGGCGCGCGGATCTTGAGCAGCGACCACAAAATCGCGGTAAGTCGTTTCCCGAAAAGTATTTGCGGACAATCGCACTGGTCGGCGCGGCGGAGCTGCATCCGATATCACTGGGGCAACGAAAATGAACGTTGGCTGACGCGCGTTCACCCCCCGCCGTCGCTGCCGCCGGGCATTTCGCTCGCGCACGGCCGCGGGGAAAAGCGCCCGGGCGATTCCGCATCGACCTGATTCCTCACCAAACAATTTGTGCAGGTTACATCCTGAGAGTCCCGTTTGGCACATGGGGGCATTCGAAAGGAGTTTGCACATGCGCTGGCGTCATGTCTCGACTGGTGCCGTGCTGTCGTCCGTGCTGGCCTTTGGCGCATCGGCCGCGGCCGATTCGTACCGGTTCGTCCGGATCGCCGACACGCGCACCAGTGATTTCTCGTTCGACCCCAACCGACAGCCTGCCATCAACAATCTCGGAAGCGTGCTGTTCTACGCGAATTCTCCGGGATTCATTGCCGGCTATCATCACGGAAGCGGCCTTTTCACCGCGCCGATCATCACCACGACCCATCCGGCACTGTCTGGATTGACCCTCCAAGCCCCGTCGTATAACGACAGTGGCCAGGTTGCCTTTTACGCAGAGAGGCCCACGCCGGATGGATTCCGCGTCTACCGTGTCGATGCCGGAGGAACCGTCACGCTCATCGCACAGAGCGGCTCCGGAACTTTCGGCGGCTTCAGGGCCCACGTGTCCATGAACAGCAGCGGACGGGTGGCCTTCACCGCCACCGGTGGCAGCGGACTCAACGGTCTATACGTCGGCAGCGGCACGTCGAACCTGCGGCTGTACGGCAACCCCGGTGACGGAGTGACATCCCTCAGCTCCGGGCCGAGCCTGAATGATGATGGAACCGTGTCCTTCGCCGGAAACTACCTGCCGGTCAGCGGTGGGGCACACCTTTCCGGCGCTGGCGGGCCGATCAACGTCATCGGCTCCACCAGCGCCAACGGCATTTCGCTCTTCGGCGAGAGTGTGATCGACAACAGCGGGAGGGTTCTGTTCGGCGCCTTCCGGTTCTCCGCGCCCACGCACGGGTTGTTCCGTGGCAGCGGCGGATCGGTGTTGTCGACGGTTGCGGACACCGACGGCGACTACGCCAGTCTGCCGATCGTCACGGGCATCGGCGCCGGGGGCTTTCCCTCGATGAATAACTCTGGCTCGCTTGCTTTCGCCGCCACGCTCGATTCCGGCGGGCGCGGCATCTTCACCGGCTCCAACCCGGCGACCTCCGCGGTCATCCGCGACGGCTCGACGCTCTTCGGCCGCACGGTAGATCACTTCTTCGGCGGGTTGAGCCGCGAGGCCATCAACGATTCGGGTGAAATCGCGTTTCAAGCCAGGCTGATCGACGGCGCCGGATTCTCCAACGTGGTTGCCAAGGCCGTTCCCGTTCCCGACCAGAGGTGGTCCAGCACCACCGGCGGGTTGTGGTCTGACGGGAGCAACTGGCTCGGACCGGTCCCCAACGCGTTATATCACACCGCCAATTTCACGGATGCCATCACCTCCGACAGCACCATCACCGTCGATGGTTCCTTCAGGGTCGGAACCATCAATTTCCACAACACCCACCGATACCTGCTGGACGGCACCGGGGAAATCACGCTTTACGACAGCTTTGGCGGAATGATCAATGTCTCTGCGGGATCGCACCACATCAAACCACCGGTGTCTTTGCAGGGCACGGGCACAGTCAACACCGCCGGCGGATCATCGATCCTGCTGGATAAGTGCTTAGCCAATCGCGCGTTCAATGCGACCA
>JAVQWE010000126.1:0-7369 GCA_033579175.1 Phycisphaerales bacterium
AGGCGGTGGAGATGACCAAGCCGTGGATGCGGTTTTTTCTGAGTCACGATCCGGCTTCGACGCTGCAAAAAGTGCGGTGCCCCGTTTTTGTGATGGCCGGGGAGCGTGACCTGCAGGTCCCGCCGGAGCAGCATCTGCCCGTCATCGAAGCGGCGCTGCGCGCCGGGGGCAATGGAAACGTCACGATCGTCCGGCTTCCCGGTTTAAACCATTTGTTTCAGCCCTGCCAGACCGGTTCGCCCGAAGAATACGTGCGGATCGAGCAGACCTTCGCTCCGGAGGCGCTGGAGGCTCTGACCCGGTGGATTCGCCAGACCTGTCGGCTGCCCTGAAAGGCTCAATCCGCCGGAACGCACCGTCCGGTGGCCCAGTCGCGCAGGGCTGCGATCCGTTCGGCCATCGTGACCGACAGCGGGGGCGAGTCGCGCAGCGCCTGGAGGATGTGTTCGGTGGTCAATTCCACCTGCCTGGCAAAGGCCATGTGCAGCGCCGAAAGGATCGCCTGTTCGATCTCGGCCCCGCTGAAGCCTGCTGACGCCTCAGCCAGCGCGTCCAGGTCAAAATTTGCGGGGTTGCGACCGCGTCGGCGCAGGTGGATGTGGAAAATCTGATGCCGGGCGTCGATGGCGGGCAGATCAACGAAGAAGATTTCGTCGAATCGGCCTTTTCGCAGCAGCTCGGGGGGCAGGGCTTCGATGTCGTTGGCGGTTGCGATCAGGAAGACCGGGGCGCGGTGCTCCTGCATCCACGTGAGCAACGCCCCGAACATGCGTTTGCTCAGACCACCGTCGGTGCTCTGGCTGGCGGCCGAGGCGAAGGCCTTCTCGATTTCGTCGATCCAGAGGATGATCGGCGCCATCCTTTCGGCCTGCCGGAGCGTCTGGCGTAAACGCCGTTCGGACTCGCCGATGTAGCGGTCGTACAGCGAACCGGCGTCCAGTCGTAAAAGCGGTCGCTTCCAGGCGGTGGCGACGGCTTTGGCCGAGAGGGACTTGCCCGCCCCCTGCACCCCCAGCATCAGCACACCGCGCGGGGGACAGATGCCGAATTTCGCCGCCGATTCTTCAAACGCCGCCTGCCGTGCCTCCAGCCAGGCCTTCAGACGGCGCAGCCCGCCGATCTCGTCCAGCGAGACCGGGGCTTCCACGAACTCCAGCATTCCTTCCGACTGCAACCGGCGTCGTTTGGCGGCAAGGATGCTGTTGGCATCGGCGCCGTTGAGCCGAAGATCGTCGGCGATGGCTTCGCGGATCACCTGCCGGGCGTCCCAGGTGCTCAGACCGCGAAGGTTGCGGATGATCAACTCCAGCTCCCGGGGGGCCAGTCCGGCCTGAATGCGTTGCTGCTGGTGGAATTGCAACGCCGTCTCTTTGATGATCGATCGAAGCTTGGCGTCATCGGGGGGAAGCAGATCAAATTCCTGCGAGATCGCCCTCACGCCGGGAGGCAATGAAGCGTCCGGGTCGATCAGAATGAACGCCGATCCGGTCCGATCGAAGCGGAAGACCAGCTCGCGGAAGAGTCGAAGTGTCTCCGGTTCGCGCTCCAGGTGCCGGGCAGCATCCAACAGCACGATGAGGATGCGGTCGTTCCGGGCCGCCACGGCCAGCAGAGCATCCAGCAGCGTCTGCGTGTTGGGCAGGGCGGGATCGTCCGCCAGCTCAGCCCGACGCAGACCGCGGGTCACGCTCCATTCCCACACGGGCAGATCCAGTTCCCGGGCCGCTTCGTGAACTACAAACAGGGCATCCGGTTCATCCGGCGTGGCGAGGTTCAGGCAGGGTCGGCGGGCACGCAGCAGCTCGATCAGGCGACGGATGTTCTGCATGGGCAGTGGCGATTGTAACGCAGGTGGGGGACGGTGCCGCGTCGGAAGTTCGGTGCATCGGCGGGGTTGCGGCACGGATCGTCACCCGGGAGAATCGCCGGTCTGCGGAACGATCGTTCCATCCAGAGCCTGCGTCAGCGGCTGTCCCGGCGGTATGAGCTGCGGGAGGAAACGATTCACATCTGCGGACGCGAGTATCGTTTCACGCGCGTGGCCTGCCCGGAGAAGGTGCTCGACGCCGTCGCCGCCGCCGAAGCCCGGGGAATTCCGGGCCGGATGCCCTACTGGGCCGAACTGTGGGAAAGCTCCCTGGGATTGGCAACGTGGCTGGCCAGCCCCGCGGCGGGTCGGTCGGAGTTGCCCGGTCCCTTGGGCCGCTTCCGAGCCGACGGAAGCAGGCAGGCCGGGGCGTCAGGGGTGGCAAAGGCCTTGGATCTGGGCTGCGGGATGGGTTTTGCGGGCATGGTGGCGGCGTCGCTGGGGTGGCAGGTGCTACTGGCGGACCTTGAGCCCGATTCGCTGCTGTTTGCGTCGCTGAACTGTGCCGCCTGGCGTCAGAACGTGCGGGTGCGCCGGCTCGATTGGCGATCCGACCGGTTAACCGAGAAATTTGATCTGATCCTTGGTGCGGATGTGCTCTACGAGCCCGCCCAATGGGAGTTCCTGGAGCATTTCTGGCGGGAACACCTTCGGGACGGCGGGCGGGTGATCCTTGGAGAGCCGGGCCGTCAGACCGGAACGGCCTTTGTAGATTGGATTCGGTCGCGAGGATGGGGCGCTTCGATCGACGAAGTTCGCCTGGAATCACGGCCGGGAACTATCCGCGTATTTGCCCTGACGGCTCCACCCCCCGTCGCGTGAAGGCTCCCGCTCTGCGGGCAACCTGCGGCCGGCAACGGTCAGGATCTGCACCCCGGTGACCCGGAGAGGCCTGAGGCATGAAGAATACGGCATCCGCCTGTGTCGTGTGAGAGCGGTTTGATCGAACCCATCTATTCAAGATTTGGGACATTCGACCGATCAGGCCCGCCCGAAGAAATCGGGAGCACCTGTCTGCCCCGCTCATCACCGCCAGTCATTGCAGGCTTCGATCAGAACGGGGCGGCCGGCCCCTGGGTTGTCTCATAGGTCAGACCAAATATGTACTCTCAAGCTCGAACACCGCAGAAAAACCGTATGCAGTCATTATCGACCATCTTTGCCCGCAGGCAACCGGGAAAATGGAAAATCCGGGGTAGCACCGGCTGCGGGAACAGAAAGTTCTTGACATTCAGGCAGGTTTTTGTTCCGCGCGTCTGCGGGCAGGTTGCCGGGGCAGGCAAGAGAACCGCTGGTTCCACATCCTGAGGCCTGCCAAAGCCCGGTTAGAACGGCGGGGGATCGCCGCGCTTCCACCAGTCGGCGTCGTGGATTTCTTTTTTCTTCCGCGCGTCGCGCTGCTTCGGATCGTCCGGAGGGCTGCCGGGATCATCGTCGAAAGCCAGACCGCCGCCGTCGCCGTATTCGTCCTCAGCATCGTGCTTTCGCACCATGCCGGCCAGCGCCGTGGCAAACACCGGGGCAATCGCCCGCAGCATGGCCATGACTTCTTCGGTGAAGGGCGATTTCTCATCGCGGAACAGCACCAGCACCGCCAGGCTCTCCCCGAGATAGGTGCAGTTGATGGAAAGCACCGTCTGTCCCTGAAGGTACTTGAACTCCGCCGGCGAAAGGTATTTGCGGACGTCGTAACCCTCCAGATGCACCAGCCCCTCGCGTGCGGTCATGGGGACAAGGTTCCGCTTGAGCGATTCGGTCAGGGCTGGTTCACCGGCGATGGTGTATTTCATGTAGGCGCCGAGCTGATATTCCGAATCGTCCGCCGCCAGCCACACGGCAAGATTGCAGTAACCGGCGCCGCGAAGGATCCAATCCATGGCGTGGCAGAGCATCTGCTCCAGATCTCTGCTGGATTCCAGCAGGCGTCGGAACGATTCCTGATTCCGCAGGTCTTCCACCTGTCGGGCCACGTCGCCGTAGGCGCTGATCAGGTCGTTGCACAGCAGGTCTACCTTGCGGCTGACGAGCTTCCGCGAGCGGTTCAGTCGCCGGACGGCCTCCTTCAGCCGGCTCAATCGACGGTCGTTGCGGGCGGTCAGGGCCTGCCGACGGATGGCGCAGAGCACGCGATCGGCAATCTGATCGATCGAGAAGGGCTTGGTTACGAAATCCACGGCTCCGGCGCGCAGGGCTTCGACGGCGCCTTGCACGGAGGGATTTCCGGTAATGACCATCGCGCCGGCGGCGGGATGCTTTTCGCGCAGCTCGGGCACCAGCGACAGGCCGTCGCCGTCGGGCAGTTTCAGGTCGGTCAGCAGCAGGTCCACCGACTCGTCGGCAAGCCGCTGCCGGGCTTCGGCGAGGGTGGCGGCCGTCGAGACGGTGCAGTCGATCCGGGGAACCAGCGCATCGCGCAGAAGCGAAAGCACGTCCGGCTCATCATCCACGATCAGCAGCCGCGGGCGCCCCGTCCGGGAAACTGTTTCGGGTTTCAACGTCGCAAGGCCCATGGCTGCATTTCTCCCAACTCTCATCCCCTGCCCGATCCACACGCGCGGGAGGCACCCGACCGCAGGTGCACGCCCGTTACGCCGATTCCGATCTTTCCTGCAATCGGCTTCCGGCGGCGGGCAATTGACTCTCCCTCACCGCCGGCAGAAGCACAATGGCGCGGGTGCCGGCGCCGGGGCGGCTTTCCAGCCGCAGCGAGCCTCCGTTGGACTCGATCCACCGGATGGCCTTGCTCAGCCCCATGCCGCGTCTTCGTCCGGCCGATTTCATACTGAAAAACGGGTCGAACGCATGTTTGAGCGTCGATTCGTCCATTCCGCAACCGTTGTCGGCGATCGTCAGGACCACCTGCAGCGAATAGGGATCGAATGCCGAGCTGATCTCGATCTTTCCGTTCGCTGCATCGGTGGCCTGAATGGCGTTGACGATGATTTCCGCCAGCGCCGCCGAAACCTGCGTCAGGTCCACGTGCGCTGCCGGCGTGTCACCGGGAGTCAACACAACCTGCCTATCGACGGGATCTTCCATCCGCTTGGCCGCCGTTATCGACCGCTCCAGCAGGAGGTTTACCGGAACTTCCGAAGGCGCAGCGTGGCTGGGCCTGGCGAAGTCCATCAGCTCGGTAATGATGGCGCTCAGACGCTGACTGTTCTCGAAGATTTTCCGGGCCATTGCCTTGTGTCGAGGGTCCGATAGCTCCTGCTCGAGCATCTTGGATCGGCCGCTGATCACCATCAGGGGATTGTTCATCTCATGGGCGGCTCCGGCGGCCATTTCAGCAACCATGAGGACCGTTTTGCTCCGCAGCACCTCCTGCTGGGCCGACTGCAGCCGTCGGTTGGCTTCGGCCAGTTGCTCGGCGAGGGTGCGCGCTTCCTCGCGTATCTGCGTGGTGCGCAGCGCCAGCGACCAACCGGCCGCCAAGGCCTGAATCTCATTCAGTTGCGGGGAAAGTCGTTGCAGTTCGCCCGATCCGGCCCCCCAGACGATGCCCCCGATGCAGCGGCCGTCGGCCCGCAGCGGAATCCAGAAGCGCACCTCGCCTCCGAGGCGCGGCGAGACCGTCTCCATCAGCCATTCCAGCTCGGCTCCGCAGGGCTGCACCGGACCTTCACCCCCCGAACGATCCCAGCCGCCGGCTGAAAGGCCCGCTCCCTCGGCTTTTGCACCGGAGACGAGCCCACCGGTCTCCACCACGTTGTTTTCAAACAGTTCCCCGTTGCCGTCCACCAGAGCGGTTTCGGCGTAATCGCGCCCGGGAGGCAGCGAGAACACCGCCACGGCGCCGGCGTGCAGGACACTGACGGCAGTCTGCCCGATGGCCTGGAGGATGATCTGGGAGGGGGCGTCGGGTCGAAGTTCGGCCTGAAAGCGGCTCAAAGCGTCGAAAAAAGCCGCCCGGACCGCCAATTTGCGGTTTCTTGCGGTGAGCTGCTGGCTGACCCTCCCAAGCTCGGCGTTGGCCTGTGCCAATGCCGCCACGTACAGCTCACTGGCCGAAGACTGCCCCAGCCCCAAGGCGGCGGCGCGAGGCTCCAGGTGGGTCACCAGCGCGGTGATCGCCGTCGTCACCTGCTCCGGGGTAAGCCCGACCGCCTCGATCAGGCTTTGTCGCCCGGTCGAAAATCCATAATTGCCGCTCCAGCCGATGTGTTGTTCGCGCACCAGCGAGTCAGCAAGCGTTACCACGTTGACCAGCCGGGGATGCTGCACCGTCGCCGGCAGGGCCGCAGGAACGTGCCCGTGAAGCCAGATCGACTCGCGGATGCTCGCCGGCAGCCCCCACCGCTCGGCCAGCCGCTTGCCCACCACCATGTGGTCGATGCCGATCACCTGCCGCTCGACGTCGGCAATGTTGCCCCGCAGCAGGTCCGCCGCCTCCACCACGCGCGAAAAGCTCTTGGGCAATGCGGCATCCAGGGCCACCTTGCCGATGTCGTGCAGCAGGCCGCAGACAAACGCATCCGAAACGTCCAACCCCGCATCGCGCCCGTAGGCCTTCTTCAGTTCCAGCGCGATCAGCTCCGCGCAACAGGCGACGGCCACGCAGTGCTTCCAGAAATCCTCGCGACTGAACTTGCTTACCACCCCGGAACTGGAGGTGCGGAAGGTGTCAAAGACGCTTACCGCCAGAACCGCCGAACGAACCGCCTCAAACCCCAGCAGTTTGACGGCTCGATCCACGCTGGTGACGTCGCCGCGAATCCCCAGATCGGCCCGGTGCACCAGCTTGAGCACCCGCGTGGTCAGGGAAGGGTCGGATTCGATCAGCCGAACGACATCCGAAGCCGAGGAATTGTCGTCGCGCGTGACCTGAAGCACGCGCACCGCCACCGCCGGCAAGGTCGGCAGCTCGTCGAGCTGTTGCAGGATCAGTTCGACGCGTTTTTCACGCAGGTCGGACATAACAGACAGCCGGAAACTCCCGCCAACCCAGGGCTCGTACCCCCACCGCCGCTGCGCAGCAAGCCCTGTCAACCCGTCGCAGCCCCGGCGGGAACTGAGCGACCCTGAGCGGGCGGGTCGAGAGTACTGCAAGGGGGGACCTGCGGAAACCCGCCTGTTCTGTCATCGGCAAAACAGGTGCCGTGGATCGGTTTCCGCGGACTTGGCGACCGGGCCTTTCAGCGGGTGGAGCGGGATAGCAAACGGTTTGTGCGGCACAATCCCGCAGCAAGCCGTCGGCAATCGAGTAAAACCCTTCCCGACAAAGGCTTATGGCGCTGATGGGCCCGCGCAAGCAGCCGATCTTCAGCCCCATCGGATGCCGAAGGTCGGTCCGGCGGGGTTGGTCGATCGGCTCGGCCAGCCCCTCGATCCGTTCGCCCGCCCCGGCTCCGCCGGGTCACTCGATCTGAAGCAACTGGGCGATCCGTTCCACCAGCTTTTCGATGTTAAACGGCTTCTTGACGAACTCGTCTGCGCCGGCCTTCAGCAGCTCGTTGATCTCGTCCTGATTCACTACGCCACTGACAATGATGATTTTGGTGT
>JAVQWE010000127.1:0-7365 GCA_033579175.1 Phycisphaerales bacterium
ACAGGCCGTCGTCGATCTGCTTTTCGTCTTCGTCGATGAGCAGGATGCGGTTGCTCACGCCGCGCAGCATCGACAGGCGAACTCGCTGGCCGTTTGCATTGCGATCCACAAAGGTGTTCATGGCGTAGCTGTAGCGGTATTTCGGCGTAAGACCGGGCGTGCTCGGGCGGATCTCAATCGGGTCCGAGGGGCATCGGAAGATCTGCTCAAACGTCGGAGCCACCTGGTGAGCCGCCCGGAAGGCTTCATCGGTTGAGGCGTTGGAGGGGTTATGATCGATGAACTTCTGGCCCATGTACTTGGCAACGGCCGAGTAGGTGATGTTCTGGTCCGCCGCGCCGGGCTGCGCGCCAAGGTTGCGGTTGATGATCACGTCAAAGCGGCGTTGCCAGGCGATCCAGTCATAACCGCTTCTCACATCGCCGGGGACATTGAGGCTCAGCGCGGTTCCGGCATACCCGGGGAGCCAGCCGCGGTTGTCGTTGCTGTAGGCGATCATCGCCAGAGCAATCTGGCGCATGTTGCTCATGCACTTGACGCTGGCGGCCTGTTCTTTGGCCTTCCGCAGCGACGGCAGCAGGATGCCTATGAGCACTGCGATGATCCCGATGACCACCAGCAGTTCCACCAGGGTGAACGCCCGGAACGTATTGCCACGAAGCGGCCGATGAGCCTGGAACATGTCCTCGTCTCCGCTAGAACGCCGAAAGCACTATACATCGATGCTTTGCACCGCCATTGCAATCCTGCGCAATTGTTTTGCGATTGGTCAATTCCGCTGTAGCGCCAGCCGTCGGCGACGTATTCTATCCCTCAGGCATACATCAGGCGGAGCGAACGAACATGTCATCGATCACACTGGGTGTCATCATCGGCAATCGTGATTTTTTCCCGGATGTGCTGGTCGGGGAGGCACGAAAAGATCTCGAAACTCTCCTGGCGGCGGCGGGGGTGGGGGCGGTAATGCTGACGCCGGACGACACAAAGCTAGGTGGCGTCGAGACTTACGTCGATGCGCAAAAATGTGCGGAGCTGTTCCGTCGGCATCGTGACACCATCGACGGAGTGCTGGTGTCACTTCCGAATTTCGGGGACGAGAAGGGTGTTGCGGACACCCTGAAACTCGCCAAGCTGGATGTGCCTGTGCTGGTGCAGGCATATCCGGACGATCTGAATGCCTTGGGCGTGGAGCGCCGACGGGATGCATTTTGCGGTAAAATCAGTGTCTGCAATAACTTAAAGCAAGCGGGGATCCGGTTTTCGCTGACGACTCGGCATGTCGTGCACCCCACGGAGCCCACCTTCCAGGCCGACTTGGGTCGATTCCTGGCGGTTTGTCGCACGGTCAAGGGGCTCCGCCACGCGCGTTTTGGCGCCGTCGGGGCGCGCCCGGGAGCTTTCAACACGGTTCGATACAGCGAAAAGATTCTGGAAAAATACGGCATCAGCGTCACCACGATCGATCTTTCCGACGTGCTGGGACGGGCAAATCGGCTTTCAGACGGTGATCCGAAGGTGAAAGCCAAGCTGGATGCCATCCGCGCTTATGCGCCCAGTCCCGGCGTGCCCCAGGACAAGCTCGTCCTGATGGCGCGCCTGGGGGTGGTGCTGGATGATTTCATCGCCGCCAATGGTCTGCACGCCACCGCCATCCAATGCTGGACCAGCCTGCAGCAGAATTTCGGTTGTAACGTCTGCACCTGCATGAGCATGATGAGTCAGGCACTGAAGCCCAGCGCCTGCGAGGTGGACATCACGGGGGCCTTGTCCATGTACGCCTTATCGTTGGCGTCGCAGAGGCCCAGCGCTCTTGTGGACTGGAATAACAACTACGGCGGGGACGAGAACAAGTGTGTGTTGTTCCATTGTGGGAACTGGCCGAAGGATTTCGCGCCGGATACGACGATCGCCAACGCGCCGATCCTTGGCTCAACTCTCGGTGTGGAGAACACGTACGGCGCGATGGCAGGTCGCACCCCGGCCGGACCACTCACCTACGCCCGATTCACCACCGACGACGCTGCCGGAGTGATCCGGGGGTATGTGGGGCAGGGCACGACGACGGCGGATGAACTGAACACCTTTGGTCATCGCGCCGTGGCGCAAATCCCGCAGTTACAGAGACTTATGCGTTTTGTCTGCGAGAATGGCTTTGAACACCACGTGGCGGTGAACCCGTCGCATTGCGCCGACGTGATCGTTGAGGCCTGTGGGAAGTATCTCGGATGGGACATTCATGAGCACGGCGGGGTCGACCGGTGAGTGGACGGTTCGGGGTCGATTGCCGGGGTGGTGTCGAGTGTGAACCGGTTGGAATCCGGTGCATCCACGGTAATCGTGCGGGTTTTCAGGGGATTTCTGCGGTTGTCTTGCGAGGTTGGCAACCCCGATGACGATGAGCGATTCGGAACTGGCCCGAAAGTCGCTTCAGTACCGCCGACGGGTGCTGGAGATCATCAAACACGCCGGCGCCGGGCACACCGGTGGCAGCTTGTCGTGCGTGGATATTCTCAATGTCTTATATAACCGCGTGCTGCGTGTTTCGCCGGAGACGTTCGACTCCCCCGATCGCGACCGCTACATCCAGAGCAAGGGGCATTCGGTGGAGGCGCTGTTCGTGGTACTGGCCGATCGGGGGTTTTTCCCCGACTCCCAACTGACAACGTTATGTCAGTATCAATCCCATTTCGTCGGTCATCCCACCAGGAAAGTGCCCGGCATCGAATTCAACACCGGGGCGCTGGGTCACGGGTTGTCGATTGGCGTGGGGGTGGCCATCGGGCTGATGAAAGACCGGCGAAACGCACGAGTGTTTGTGTTACTCGGTGATGGTGAGCTGGCCGAGGGCAGCAACTGGGAAGCCGCCATGGCTGCCTCGCATTGGCAATGTGGGAATCTGGTGGCGATCGTCGATCACAATTCGCTGCAGATCACCGGGCGGACCCGCGATGTCTGCAGCAATGAGCCGCTGGACGAGAAATTCGCCGCGTTCGGATGGGAGGTGCGGATCATCAACGGGCACTCGATTCCGGAGCTTACGGATGCGTTTCGCAGCCGACCGGAAGCCTCCAGGCCGCTGGTGGTCATCGCCAATACCGTGAAAGGCAAGGGGGTCAGTTTTATGGAGGACGTCGCCCGATGGCATCATGGCGTGCCGAACGATGAGGAATACGCCAGAGCACTCCGCGAGCTTGATGCGGCGCTACAGGAAACGAGCCATGCCTAGCCACCCATGCGATCATCTGATGGGCACGGAAACGTCTGTCAACCCGGGTGAATCCGCGCGCACCCGTCACGGGATCACGGGGAGGATCGATTGAGCGCCCCGGCCCCCTCCATGTTCAGTCCCGCGGCGAAAGACGTGGCAGCCTCGCTTGGTCTGCAGCTGGGGCGCGCAAACCTCGAGGAATTCGCTGACACGCTGCTGTCACTGGCAAGGACCAACCGTGATGTGCTGGCCGTGACCAGTGACTCGCGCGGCAGCGGCAAGCTCGGGCCTTTCGGGCAGGCTCTGCCAGAGCAGATCATCGAGGTGGGCATTGCGGAGCAGAACCTCGTGGGCATTGCCGCCGGCCTGGCAAGCTGCGGGAAGGTCGTCTTCGCGGTTTCGCCGGCATGTTTCCTGACCGCCCGCGCGCTGGAACAGGTGAAAAACGATGTCTGTTACAGCGACATGCCCGTGAAGCTGATCGGCATTTCTGCGGGCGTGAGCTATGGTGCGCTGGGAACAACCCACCACAGCCTTCATGATCTGGCAGCCCTTCGGGCAATCAACAATCTCGACATCCTCGTTCCTGCCGACAACCATGAGACGCGCGAGGCCATTCTCTTCGCCGCGACTGCCAGACGGCCGGTGTACGTCCGTTTCGGCAAGGCGGCGATGTATCATCTGGTTCCAGCGCGTCTGCCGGAGGGGCACGGTGGCGCCGGCCGATTTGAGTTCGGCAAGGCTCGCATTCTCCGCGACGGGCGGGATCTGTGCTTTGTCGCCACCGGCGAAACGGTGATTCACGCTTTGCTGGCGGCCGAGCGGCTGAGGCAGCACGGTCTGACCTGCCGTGTGCTGAGCATGCACACCATCAAGCCGCTGGATACCGGAGCGATTCTGTCGGCGGCCCGGGATTGCCGCGGCATCATCACCGTGGAGGAACACATGATCCACGGCGGGCTGGGGGAAGGCGTCGCGGGTGTGCTGATGCAGGCGGGGTCGGCGGTGAAGTTCCGGATCGTCGGCATCCCTGATGAATACACCGTGACCGGCGCGCAGGCGGATATTTTCCGGCATTACGGGATCACGATGGAAGGACTGGCTGCCACAGCCCGGGCACTGGCGGGCTGAGACTTCATGAAATGAGCCAAGCTACGCACATTCTGGCGATTGACCAGTCGACCAGCGCCACCAAGGCGATCGTGCTGGATGCCTCCGGAGCCGTGATCAGCAGGTGCGCCCGGGAACACCGGCAGATTTATCCCCGGCCGGGCTGGGTCGAGCATGATGCCGAGGAAATCTGGCAGAACACTCTCTCGGTAATCGGCGGGGTGGACTTGTCGGGAATCGCTTTTCTGAGCCTGACAAACCAGCGGGAGACATTCGTCGTCTTCGATCGTGCGACGGGCCGGCCTTTGCACAATGCCATCGTGTGGCAGGATCGCCGCGGCAGCGCCATCTGCCAAGAGCTGGTCCGGTGCGGGCACGAAGCTCTGATTGCCCGAAAAACCGGATTGAGGGTAGATACCTATTTCTCCGGCTCAAAACTCGGCTGGCTGGTCCGCAATGAGCCGGAAATCGCCGCGCGTCTGGCTGACGGTTCGGCATTGGCCGGGACCATCGACACCTATCTCATCTACCGACTCACCGAAGGCAAGGTGTTTGCCACCGATCACACCAACGCCAGCCGGACGTTGCTGCTGGACATCAACACGCTGCGATGGGATGAGCAGTTATGCGGTCTGTTCGACGTGCCCCTGCGAGCGCTGCCGGAGCTTCGCGATTCTACGGCAGGATTCGGTGAGGCACGGCTGAGCTGCAAGAATCAGACCGTCACGTTGCCGATCGTTGGCGTCATGGGCGATTCTCAGGCGGCGCTGCTCGCCCACCGCTGCCTTTCGGCCGGGTCGGCCAAAGTTACCTTGGGAACCGGCTCTTCCGTGCTGTTGAACATCGGTGCTGCCCCGCGCGCCGCCGACGACGGCACCGTGACCACCATCGCATGGACGCATCGGGCCACCGCCACCTACTGCTTTGAAGGGATCGTGAATTACTCGGCCGCCACGATCGAGTGGCTGCGCAACCAGCTTGGGCTGATCCGGGATGCCGCCGAAACCGAAGCCCTTGCCACCGCGGTGCCGGATAACGGCGGGGTGTATCTGGTGCCTGCGTTTGTGGGTCTGGGTGCCCCGCACTGGTCGCCGGGGGCCAGAGCAGCGATCGTGGGTCTGTCAGCCCACAGCAACCGTAACCACGTGGTACGGGCAGCACTGGAATCGATCGCGTATCAGATCCACGACGCGCTGGATGCAATGCGTCGGCAGGCCGGAGTCACCTTGCAGACCATCCATGCCGACGGCGGCGCGACCCGCAATGCTTTTCTGATGCAGTTCATCGCCGATATCACGGGGGTGAGCATCGCCGCGGCGGAGATGCCTGATTGTTCTCCGCTGGGTGCGGCGATGGCGGGCATGCTCGGGAGCGGCGTGGTGACATCCATGGACGAGCTGTCGCGGCTTCCGCATAGGCAGACACTGTATCAGCCGCGAATGCCACAGGCGCAAGCCGAAGCGCTCCGATCCGGCTGGCGGCGTGCCGTCAGACAGGTGCTGGCAGGAGTCGAGGGATGAGCCAGATCACCCCCGCCGAGATGCGCCAGGTCTTCGAGGAATGCAAAACGCCGCATAAGTTTGGCGTCATCCTTCGTGGCGACGATGGCAAGCCGGTTGATTGTCCCAGCGTGTTTCGCTTCCACGACGCCTGGTACATGATGTACGCCTGCATGAATCAGGTGGGGTATGAGACCCACCTCGCACGCAGCGACGACCTGCTCCATTGGACCCCGCTCGGCAAGATTCTTCCGTTCCGCGATCAGGAAAACGCCTGGGACCGCTGGCAGGCCGACGGCGGGATTGCCCTGCATGATCCGGTCTGGGGCGGCACGGGACAGCTTCAGGCCTATGACGGCAAGTACTGGCTCAGCTACATCGGGGGAGCGTTGCAAGGCTACGAGCCGGATCCGCTGTCGATCGGCATCGCCTGGACCTCCGACCCAACCCAACCAATCGAATGGCACCGGTTGGAATCCAACCCGGTGTTATCACCGTCCGATCCGGATGTTCGGGCCTTCGAGAAGAAGACGTTATATAAGAGTAACGTTCTGTGGGATCGCCAATCCTCGCTGGGGGCACCCTTCGTGATGTTCTATAACGGAAAGCAGGATGGCCCGCGCGGTTGGGAGCGGATCGGCATGGCGATTTCCCACGACATGGTTCGATGGAAGCGATTTGGTTCCGGGCCGGTGATCGACAACGAAATCGGAATCAGCGGCGACCCGCAGATCGTTCGGATCGGCGATTTGTGGGTCATGTTTTACTTCGGCCATGTGTGGAAGCCGAAGGCCTTCGATACCTTCGCGTGCTCTCGCGACCTGGTACATTGGGTAAAATGGGAAGGACCGCATCTGGTGGAGCCCTCTGAACCGTGGGATTCCACGTTCGCCCATAAGCCGTGGCTGCTGAAGCACGATGGGGTCGTTTATCACTTTTACTGTGCAGTTGCCGGCAAGGAGAGGACGATTGCCCTCGCGACCAGTAAACCCCTCTAATTCGCGCTTGAAGACCGCAGAACCCACATGCTCCAAGTCAACCTGCAGTCGGATGAGGTGATTCTCAACGGCGGCGACGTCCGGACGCACGTGCAGGCGATCGATTCATCGATCATCCGTGTTGTGCATACCGCGGCAGGGCAGCCCGCAAACAAGCCCAGTCTGATGGTGCTGGAGCCAAGCCGGCAGGCACGAATCGGACTTCGCCGGGTCGAAGACGACGGCCGGACGATCACCCTCGCCACCGAACGCCTGAAGCTCCAGGTCGATCGCTGCAGCGGTGCCTTAACATGGCTGGACAGCGAGGGCGGGCTTCTGCTGCGGGAACGAAGCCCGGAATCTGGCCACGGGCTGACCGGCGGTCGGGAGCTGACCCCGATCAAAGTCGAGCGGCGGATTTTCGACGAATCCGTAAGAATTGAGGCCGAACACACAACGGACGGCATCAAGGCACGCGTCGCCAATGCGAAGGTTGTGGTGGATCGCGTGGCCTTCTCAGCGGCGCTGAACCTTCATTTTGCTCAGGACGAGCTGATTTTCGGCCTTGGTC
>JAVQWE010000128.1:0-7343 GCA_033579175.1 Phycisphaerales bacterium
CGAGGCGGCGTGTCATAATCCCCATTGCCCGGCGGAGCCGGGACCAATCGGCGCATGCAGCACGTTTCGGATACCAGCCTGATTTTCTCCGCCGTCAGGTCCGGGGATGCCGAGGCGATCGGGCTGCTGATTCAGCGTTATGGCAATCTCCTGCACAGCGTAGCGACGAGAATTCTGGGTTCGCCGGACGACGCGCAACGTGTGGCACGGCAATGTGCCATGGAGATCGCCCGCGCGCCCTACAAGCTGCGTGGGGAGCCCGTTGTGGCCATCCACGAGCGGATTACCCGCTCGGCAAGCCAGCACCGGTCGGGAAACGGGCCTTCCCCCGCGCGGGATCCGGCTGAAGAGCCGCATTGGGAGGAGATTCGTCCGTTCCTCGATCCTGCCCTGCTTCGGGTGGCGCGCAGACACCGTTTGATCATCATCCTGCACTATTTCCAGCGACACGGGCAGGAAGAACTGGCGGAGATGCTGCAGGTGACGCAACCGGTGGTGGCCCAGCGCTTGCGCAGGGCATTGGACTCGCTTCGGCGGCGACTGGTTTCGCTGGGCGCGGGCTGCTCGATGGGGCAACTGATGCTCCTGCTGGCACGTCACGGGGCCAGCGAGGCTCCAACGGGGTGGGTGGAGGCTGTTGCGGACGACGCGCAGCGGGAATTCGTGGCCCAACCGACAGCCCGCCGTCGGGGGTGGGTGGGGTTGGTCACCGGCTGGATCATCATCGCCGGGCTCGTGGCAGCCGTTGGATTCAGCTATTCCTCCATGTGGGAATCTGCCGAAGCCACCGCAACCCAGCCCGTTGCCAAGTGAGTTCGGGGGTCGGGCTCGGCCACCGGTCGGCCCGCGCCTGCTCAGCCCGCCCCCAGACCCGGATGATTCAGGAAGGTCCCACGCAAAGCGCTTTCAGACCCCACCATCGAGGCGGGTGCCGCGACAGTGCCCAATTCGTGATAAACTCCGGCCAGCCAGAGGGTTATGGGCTTCTGCGGCAGCCCATCGCGAAGCATGTCTGCCAGCGCCGAGGCAAACTCCCGGATGTGCACCCAATATCCCGAACAGGGGAATCGCTCGTCCCCTGCGCCTACTCCGGTGACGGAAAGCTGTTGCGGGACAGACAAGCCCAGCCGCGTCGCCTCGTTCATAGCCCGCTCGGCAGAGTAACGACACCCGGCAATCACCGCGGTAAAGCCGTTGCGCGTTGCTGGCCCGATGTCCGTGGCTGAACCCACCTCCACAACCCCTTCCGGGGTGTAGCGGCGAACGATCTGACGGACAATCTCCCCCACGGGGGCTCTTCCCCGTTCCCCCTCGATCACCAGAACCCTCTGGTGTCCGCACAGCATCAGTTCCCGCGCCAGATTGGCAGCCCCCGCCGGCCGATCCACCTGCACGCTGTGCGTCGAATACGCCGCTGGCTGCTTGTTGACCGACACCACCGTCATGCCTCGATGCAGGAACATGCGGACCGTCTCCGGCGGGGTGTCGATGGCCATGTCAATCACGCATTTCACTCCCGCAAGTTCGCTGGGTCGGAGGGGATCACGACTCCGAACCACCTGCAGCCGGGGATTGATCGACTCCAAGGCCTTGCGCATCCAGAGGAAGCGATTGGCATGTTCCACCACGAACAGCCACTTATCCCGCCCGTCGGCGATGGCTTCCGATCCGCGCACGTAGGTGCCGCGTCCGATGCAGCGTTGCAGGACCCCTTCGGCCGCCAGGTCGGTCAAAGCCTTGCTGAGAGTTTTGGCGTTGACGCGCATTTTCCGGGCCAGTTGCCGTTCGCCGGGCAACTTGCCGGACAATTCGCCCTTTCGAATCGCGTCGCGCAGCCGCTCGCGGAGACGCTGGAATTTGTAGCTGAGCCGGAGATTCCGGGTTGCGTCGTTCTCCTCTGCGGACGCGTTGCGCGCTGCCATGGTCTGCTGCCCCTTGCCCGAGCTGCCTCGTCGAATTCCATCCCCCGCTTCCCGTGCGCATGCTTGCGGCAGGCGCTCCGCCTCGATCGCCGGCCCACCCGCTGGCGGCAGCAGGTCGGGCATCCGCGGGCGTCAGCTCGAATCCCCCCTCCCGACGCCTCACGTGCGTCCTGTCTCCCGAGCGGCCGGTGCCCGGCCGGTCTCAACCCAGCGGCGCGGAACATCCATCCCCCACGCTGTCTTCGGCGGCCGAAGGGTTTGAGTCCGATTGTCTCGTACCGTAACGCGCACAAACTGGCCAGACAAGCCTGTCGCGGCGGCAGGTTCACCGCGGGTTCTGCCCCGGCTGCATCGACAAGTTGCCTTCAATCTTCTGAAGCGACCGCTTTCCGCATCGCCGCTGGTGGAACGTTCCGTGGCGGGGCCATGGTTTCGCGACCGGCACTTCCGACCGGTCGTCTCGAAACGCCCGCCGACGCAGCACGATTACAGGGGAACAATCATGCCGTCTTCCCCGTGCAGCACTTCCATCTGCCAGTCCAGCCCCCGGAGAATCGATTTGGTGTGAACCAGCTTTTCGTCAAGGACTTTGTCGTCGTGGAGGGGGTCATGGTGGATGACCACCCATTTCTTCACATTCGAAAGCTTGCAGAGCAGGCATAGACTGGAAAGCGACGAATGCCCCCAGCCGATTCGCCCGGCATACTCTTCATCCGTGTATTGGGCCTCGGCCACCAGCAGATCGACGCTATCACAGAACTTCAGGATGCACTCATAGGGTTCGAGCAGGTCCGGGCGCAGGGGTACATCCTGCGGCAGACCCAGGTAACCCTTGAGGAACTCGTTGTCGCTCAGATAGGCCACAACTTTACCCGACGGCGACCGCACCCGATAGGCCGCGCTGGCGCAGGGGTGATCCGTGGCGACCCAGTCCACAGACAACCCCCCGACCGCGATGGCACGGCTCTGGTCTTTCAAATCGAAGAAATTCAGCTTCGCCGGCACTTCCTTCAGATCGACGGGGAAAAACTCGTGCTTCATCATGTCGGCAAAGCGTTCTTTGAGGGTTGAACCGGCCTCGGCGGGGGCGTGGATGTCCACCTCGTTCCCCTGAACATAAATGGGGGTGAAAAAGGGGAACCCCTGAATGTGATCCCAATGCGTGTGGCTGATGAAGAGGGAATGTTTCATCGGCCCCTTGCGCACCAGCTCCTGACCGAGGGGGTAGATGCCGGTTCCCGCGTCGATGATGACTCGCTGACCGTCCAGAACCACCTCCAGGCAAGGGGTGTTCCCGCCGTGCCGGACAAATTGCGGACCCGAAATCGGCAGGGAGCCGCGCGTGCCCCAGAGGCGGCAGTAGTTCGAGGTGGGTTGAGCCGGCTGCCCTGAGGCAGGCATGAAAATAGTCCTTTCCTCAAGTCCCCGTCCTACCCCCGATAGCCTACCGAGGGGATGCCAAGTCGCCAAAGAAATCTGAATCCCCACCCCGGCCGCGTGCGGGTTTCACGGGCCCGGTGGGGGCAGCCCCCGCAACTGCGCCTCGTCAGATCATCGATCCCAGCGCAACCAGACATACCGTCACGCTTCAACCCCCTTGATGTAGAGGCACCACGGCAGGACTGATCTTCCAGCGGACGGCGGCCTGTTTCCTCTTCAGGGGCGCGAAGAGCCTGCGCCTTAAGCGGTAGCGACCTTCGCCGGCTTGTAATTCCGCCGCCGGGGCTTCACGACCAGACCCATTTTCAAGGCCTTGGCACTGACTTTCAACCGGACAATCCGGCCGTTCACCACCGCCCGCACCCGGTGAATGTTCGCCTTGAACTTCCGAGGCGTGATTCCCGTGCACTTGGTCCCCACGCCACCGAGGTATTTCGCCTTGCCGCGGTGCGTTGTCTGGTTGCCGAAGGATGTCTTGCGGCCGGTGAAGTAGCAAACTCGAGGCATGGATCGGCTTCCTTCAGAAAAACGGGGCAGAGAGCCTACTTGCGATGTGCCGAAAATGCAAGGTCGCTGGGATCGGGCAGGCCTGAAGTCATCCGGCGGACAGAAACCGCATTGAGAGCCGCTCTTACGCGCTGCCGGCAGGAATCTGTGCGGGGAAGGCCTCCCGCCGTTCTGGGAGAGTTCCAGAGTCGGTTATCAGCATCTTTGCACAATGCGTCGGCAAACCCGCCTGACTCTGGGGGCGATCGCCCCTACCCGAAGTCGCGCCGGGTGAAGCAGGCAACCGATCCGGCTTGAACCCTCGCCGGGGAGATGTATCCACCGGATGAACCCATCCTCACCGCCATTCTCGGACCTTCCGTTCCTGTGGTATCGGACGTGCCTGACCCACGGTTGACAGGGGCTATTTTATTTGAATCGCCTGGGGGGTTCGGGTAGAGTCGCCGACGAGTCGGAGGCGGCGTCCATCGGCCCCCGGCAGGGATCAAGCCGAGCGGTTCGGCACAAGCGTTGGATGGGGAAAGCCACGCTTTTGTTCCTGCGTGGCGATCGCGTTTTGCGGTCGCAAGGCGCCGGTTGTGTGGATGAGACGGGCCGGCCGCTGCGGTTTGGCCGTCGGCCCACGCGAACTCCAGAGTTTGGCACCTGAAGACTTGCATCGCCAGGAGGTAGGTCGTGAGTATCTCCCGTCTCGGCCCCGCGTCGTTGGTTCCATCTTCGCGCAACCGCTTATCCAGCCGCTCCCGTGGCCTGTTTCGCCTGTGGATCGCCGCAACCTTGGCCATCCCGGCGGTGGGGTCTTCACAGTTCCCCCTCGAGCAGCCCATGGCCAGTCAGGCCGTGGAAACCCAATCGCCCACCGGGGGGGGAATCGGCGTGGCGCCGGCTTCCCCGGAGCCCCCGGTGCTACGGCTTTCCATGCAGTCCCTGAGCAATCAGGAACTGCTGAAAAAGGGCGTCGATGAGTTGAACAACAAGCAGTACGAAGAGGCTTTGGCCACGCTGCAGCAGGTTCAGCCCGAGCCGGACTGGGACGAAGCCACCCGCAGAACCTTCGCCGACATGCTCGCCCGCGCCGAAAAGGGCGCCACCGAACGACGCGCTGCACGCGCCGCTTTTGAAAAGGGGGAAGCGGCCCTTGCCGCCGGCAACACGCTGGAGGCAATCGAACAATACCGTCTGGCGGCCGAAAACCGCTTCGCCGATGAGGGAACTCGCGCCAAAGCCCGGGAACAGATCGCCGTCGCCGAAAACCTCGCCCGCAAGGCCGCCACCGACCTCAAATCCATCTTCGCCAGTGCCAAGGCGGATTTCCGTGCCGGCCAGTACGCCAGTGCCAAGGCCAAGTTCGAGCAGCTCAAGGCCGCCGGCTACCGCACGGGGCTGTTTGAAAAGAGTGTCTCGGAGTACCTGAAGGAAACCGAAGAACGCATCGCTGCCGGCTTCACCGGCACCCCCGTGGCGCAAACTCCCCCGCCGCAGCCGGTGCGGGAAGTGGAGGTCACTCCCGCCCCGCCGACCCCCGAGGCCCGTGCCGCCGCCGAACAACGCTATGCCGAGGCCGAAGCCCGCGCCAGCGCCGAAGCCCGTCGCAAAGAAGCCCGTGATGCCTACCTGATGGGTCGCGATCAGTATCGGCGCGGCGATTGGCAGTCGGCTCGGGAGAACCTGGCCCGGGCACGCGAGCTGGGCTTTAAGCCCGGGTTGTTCGAAGACTCGCCGGAAAAACTGCTGGCGCGGATGGATGCCAAGGAACAGGCCGATGCCGCCCGCGCCGCTCGCGAGGCGCAGGCTCGAGCCGAGCGGGAAGCAGCCGAGCGGGCCGCGCTGGAGGCCGAGGCAGCCTTGGCCGCCGCCCGCGCTGCCGAAGAGGCCGCGGCCCGCGAAGCGGCCCAGCGTGCTGCCGAAGAACAGGCCCGTCGGGCTGCCGAGGTGGTCGCACAGGCCCCGGCGGCGCCGGCAGAGCCGCCTGCCGCTCCTTCCGAGCCGGCACCCCCCGCACCCACAGAGCCGCTCGCCCAGACTCCGGCGCCCGCTCCGTCGGAGCCGGCTGCCCCCACGCCACCGGTCACGCAGGCCGAACCACCCACCGCCCCTGTGGCGATGGATGAGCTGCGAAAGTCGGTGGAAATCAGTCGGCTGGAAGCCGAGCAGAACGCTTTTCGCGCCCGCGAGCTGGTGGCAAAGGCCGATGAAGCTGCCGCCGCCGGACGGCTGGATGAAGCCTTGACGCTCTACACTCAGGCGACGAACCTCGACCCCGGCAACGCCGCCGCCGCGGCCGGTCGCACCCGGATGCTGCAGCTCACGAACCGCGAGCCGGCCGCACGGGATTTGCTCGCTGAGGTCGATAAGCAGATTCGTGCCCGTCGCGAGGCGATCACCTATTCGTTCAACAACGCCATCGAACGGGCCAACGCGGCCATCGCGCAGAACAATTTCCGCGACGCGCAGGCAGCCATCAGTGAGGCGCGCATTGCCCGTGCTCAAGACCCGACGATCTTCCAGACCTCGGAAATCAACGCTTTCGATGCCACGTTGGCCGATGCCCAGCAGCGGCTGGAGTCGGCGCGCGTCGCGTTCGAGCAGCAGCAGCAGGCCGCCGCCGCTGCCGATGCCGCCGCCGCCCAGGCCGCCCGACTGGAAGCTGAAGCGCTGCAACGGACGCAGACCATCAAATCGCTGCGCCGCACGGCCATGGAGCTGACCCAGCAGCGGAAGTACGGTGAAGCGCTGGCCGTCGTGAACCAGATCGTCGAGCTGGACCCCAACGACGAATACGCCCAGTCCATGCAGATTTTCCTGATGGACCAGGCGCAGTTCCAGCGGCAGCGGAAGTATCGCGAGCAGTTTGATCGGCAGATGACCGAGCAACTGATCGAGAGCGAGGAAAAGCGCATTCCGTACAGCGACATTCTCCGGTACCCGGAGAACTGGCCGGAGCTGTCCGAGCAGCGCGATCGCTCGGTGGAGCTGGAGCGCGGCGCCAGCCTCGAGGATCAGTCGCTGGCCGGGGCACTGGAACGCAAACTCCCGGATGTCCCCTTCGACAACGCACAGTTCAGCGACGTGATTGATTTTCTCCGCGAGACCATGCGGGTGAACATCGTCGTTAACTGGCGCGCCCTGGAGAACGCCGGCATCGCCAAGGAAACGCCCATTAATGTCCGCCTGCGCGACGTACGCTTCAGCAAGGTTCTGACCACCGTGCTGGCGGATGCCGGCGGGGGGACCGTGCCGCTGGACTACACCATCGACGACGGCGTGATCACCATCAGCACCAAGGAGGACCTGTCGGAACGCACGGTCACCCGGGTGTACGACATTCGCGACCTGATCATCAACATTCCCGATTTCGATGACGCCCCGGATTTCAACCTCCAGCAGTCGGCTCAGGTGGGCGGGGGCGGGGGCGGGGGCAGCCTCTTCGGCGGGGGTGGCGGCGGGGAAAGTACGGAAGGGCCCACGCGCGCC
>JAVQWE010000129.1:0-7259 GCA_033579175.1 Phycisphaerales bacterium
ATCCGCGGCAGCTTTGCATACCGCTCGGCGGCGTCGGCCCGGGTCTGCACAACTGACGGGCGATACTCCCTGCACTCGGCGTCCCGGGCGACGATACGACGCGCCTCGGCCAAATCTGACAGCCTTCCAAGCCCGATGGCCTGGCCAAGGATGTTTCCACAAGCCGTGGCTTCAAAAGGGCCTGCCAGTACCGTGGCGCCCGTCGCGTCGGCCGTCATCTGGTTCAGCAGTCCGTTGCGCGCCCCCCCGCCGATGATATGCAGCTTCGCAATCTGCCGATTGATGAGCCGTTGCAGGGTCTGCAGGGCGCGTCGATACTCCAAGGCAAGGCTCTCCAGGCAGCAGCGGATGAACTCACCGGGAGACTGCGGCACGGGCTGTCGGGTCTGACGGGCGTAGATCGCGATGCGATCGGCCATCTCTCCCGGGGCGGCAAAGGCCGGGTCGTTCACCGGGATGAGTGTCCGGAGCGGCGGAGCCTGTTCAGCGGCGGCGGTGAGATGGGTGTAATCCATCGGGTTTCCCTGACGTTCCCACTGCCTGCGACACTCCTGCACGAGCCACAGCCCGGCGATATTCTTCAGAAACCGCACGGTCCGGGCGAATCCGAGTTCGTTGGTGAAGTTCGCGTCGGCGGAGGCATCGTTGATGATGGGGGCTGACAGTTCTGCACCCAGCAGGCTCCAGGTGCCGCTGGAGAGATAGGCCCAATCATCGCCTCCGGAAGTCGGCACCGCCACCACCGCCGCCGCCGTGTCATGGGCCGGTGGCGCCACCACTTTCAACGTTTCGGGCAGTCCGACGCTCCTGGCGACTTCGGGTAAAATCGTGCCGATCACCGTCCCGGCATCGACGATCGCCCCCAGTGGCTCGCACGGCAATTGCAGGAATTGCAGCAACTGGCGGTTCCATTCCCCTGTGCGTGCATCAACCATCTGGCTGGTGGACGCGATCGTCCGCTCCACCACCGCCTTCCCGGACAGCAGCCAATGGAACAGATCGGGCATGAACAGCAGAGACTTGGCCGCGGCGACGGCCGCCGGGTCCGTTCGGTTCCGGTGCTCGTACTGGTACAGTGAGTTGATGGGCATCAACTGGATGCCCGTCGAGTCATAAATCTGCCGGTGTGTAAGCCGGGCCACACATCGTTCAAATGCCTGTTGGAAAGAGGGCTCGCGGTAGCACAACGGCAAGCCAAGCAATTGCCCCCCCGGTGAGAGCAACGCAAAATCCACCCCCCAAGTGTCCACCCCGACGCTGAGAAGGTCGATCCCTTCGGCCGACGCGAGCTTCCCCGCCGCGCGCAAGCCCTCCAGGATCGACCTCCACAGCCCCGTGACGTCCCAGCACAGGCCCGCGGGAGTCGGCACGGGCAGATGAGCAAATCGATGCGCTTCGCGGAGAGTCAGACGGTCCCGGTTGATCACCCCAACCATCACCCGACCGGATTCGGCGCCCAGATCGATCGCAATGTGTGCCCAGCTTGACATTTCCCGCAACCCAGCCGTTTAACCCACTCTGCCTGTAGAGCACCGCGAAGCGACAGTCAACCTTGCCCCGAATCGCGTATCCCGCCGAGCTGCCTCGCGATCGACCTGCGCCGTTGGCGGCGCGATGCGCCCGATCCATGGTACAGCCGGTACGGACGCGATGTGACGTCACCGCAGAAACGCTTCGTGCAACCCCCCATCGACGTTGATGATCTGCCCGGTCGTCTTTCCACTTCGGCGTGACAGCAGGAACCAGATTGCCTCGGCCTGATCTTCCGGCGTGATGGCGGCCTTCAGCAGCGTGCGCTGAGCGTAAAACCCCGCCAGCCGATCCCGGAGAGTCTCGGTGTCTTCCTTCGGGTCGTACGGCAGCTTGTACTTGGCAAGCGAGGCGATGACACGGTCGCGCGGGAACATGCTCGACCCCGCCACCACCGTGGCGGGGGCTACTCCGTTCACCCGGACTGCCGGCGCCAGCTCCATGGCCAGTTCGCGCACCAGGTGATTGGCCGCAGCCTTGCTGGTGTCGTAGGCGACCGAACCCTTCTTGGCGACGACGGCGTTGACGCTCGTCGTGATTACCACGGAGCATTCCGGAAGATTCTGCTGATCGAAGACTGCCTGAGCCTCTTTGGTTGCCAGATATGCCCCGGTGACATTCACCGCGAAGCTCAACGCCCACTTGTCGTCGGGAATGTTCCCCGTTTCATCCGGGGCAACGAAGACACCTGAGGTGATGACAGCGTGATCGAATCCACCGTAGGCAAGAATGATCTGCTCAAATGCGGTTCGGATGCTTTCTCGACGGGTAACGTCCGCCGCCAGGCCAATTGCCGGCCCGCACCCGCTGATGCCCGTCCCTGCGACGCCAATTCCCTGTCCCAGTTTTCGGCCCAGCTCATCAGCAGTGGCTTTGGCGGCCGATTCATCCAGATCGATTGCGACAATATGTGCTCCCTCTGCCGCCAATCGATGCGCCGCCTGCCTTCCGATGCCGCTGCCGGCGCCGATCACGGCAACGACCCGTCTGGCAAATTCCTTTTCCGGAGGCATCCGACGGAGCTTGGCCTCCTCCAGTTGCCAGTACTCGATGTCAAACGCTTCCTGTTGAGGCAACGCCGTGTACTGGTCGATCGCTTCGGCGCCGCGCATCACTTGAATGGCACAATTATAGAATTCTGCCGTGACGCGGCTTTCGCTCTTATCCTTTCCCCATGCGATCATTCCCACCCCGGGGATCAAAATCACGGTGGGGTTCGGATCGCGCATCGCCGGCGAGTCCGGCCGACGACACTGCTCATAGTACGTTCTATAGTCCGCGCGGTATCGCTCTAACCCCTTCTGCAGCTTGGATTTAAGCGCCGACAAGTCCTCCTTCTGCGGGTTGAAATCGACATAAAGCGGCTTGATCTTGGTCCGCAGAAAGTGATCCGGGCAGCTCGTGCCCAGCTCTGCCAGCCGAGGCGCATCCTCGCTGTTGACAAACTCCAGCACCGCCGGCGTCGTTTCGACTGTGGCAATAAACCGATTCTGCACGCTGACCTGCCCGCGCAACCAGGGGAGAAGCTCGATCAGGAGTTTCCGCCGGGAAGATTCATCCAGCGACTGATACCTGGCCCCCCCGAAGGTGCGGGCACCCTTATCGTGCTGGCTGATGTATCGGGCGGCCTTTTCAATGAGTGTCAGGGACAGCTCGTAAACGCTTTTATCGTCGTTTGCCCAGTTGATCAGGCCGTGTCCCCCGAGGACGACTCCGACCGCCTTGGGGTTTTTTCGCGTGATTTCCCGCAGGACCAGACCCAGATCGAAGCCGGGTCGCTGCCAGCAAGTCCACTCCACCGCGTCACCGAACACTTCTTTGCAAAGTTTGGCCCCGTTTTTGCTCGCGGCGATGGCGATCACCGCGTTGGGGTGGGTGTGATCGACGCACCGGGCCGGCAGAAAGCCGTGAAGCGGGGTGTCAATCGAGCTGGCCCGGGGATTCAAGTTGAACGTGAGCTGCGGATACAGCTCAACCATCTTATCTTCGATCGCCGTTTTCGGACCGTTGTTCGGATCGGCCTTGTAGAGAGTCTCCAAGGACAACAGGCGGCTTAAATACAGCGAGGCGAAGTTACCCTTATTGCTGGTGCGCAGGTCTCCGCCGGAGCCTTTGACCCACAGAACATCCACTTTCTCTCCCGTGATCGGGTCGGTTTCCACGACTTTGGATGAGGTATTGCCCCCACCCGTGTTGGTGATTCGCTGATCCGACCCGAGCAAATTCGACCGCCAAACCAGCCGTTCTACGGGGTCTTTCGGAACTTTGGCATCGTCCCAAAGGTAGCGGACGAATTTGAACTCTTCTGGGGAGAATGGCTTGAGCATCTGTATTTCCGATTTTGTTGTTTTGTGCCCGATTATATTTGACATTTTGGCTTCTATCAGATAAAAGCAACAAAGTCAACAGGAAAACCTAGTGGTTGATCTTTTACCTGACCAGCGACGTCGAAAGATTCTCGAAAAGCTGCGGGCGGACGGGGTCGTCCGGGTGGCGGCACTTGCTGCCGAGCTTTCCGTCACTGAAGAGACCGTCCGCCGTGACCTCAAGCACCTCGACCGACAGGGAGTGCTGATCCGGACCCACGGCGGTGCCAGCCTGATCGATCGACCTGATCCCGCCTCGACGCTGCCCTTGCATGGCGATGCCCCGTTTGAGGAACGGCTTCGTGCCCGATCCGTCGAGAAGCGGGCGATTGCGCGGGAGGCGGCCACCCGCATCCGCGCCGGACAGGTAATCGCTCTGGACGGCAGCACGACCGCTTGGGAGCTGGCCTGCCTCCTGGACCTGCCCCGACTGACGGTGGTCACCAACTCGCTGGTCATCACCAACCTGCTGGCCAGCCGAGGCAATGTACAGGTGATCTGCGTCGGAGGAACGCTGGATGTGCGGCTGCAGATGTTCGGGGGAATTCTTGCCGAAGCGGCTCTGACGCGGCTGCACATTGATCTGGCGTTCTTCAGTTGTGCCGGCATCGACCCCGAGCGCGGGTTAAGCGACCCAACCGACTCGGCCGGGCATATCAAACGCCGGTTGATTGAGATCGCCGATCGCAGCGTGCTGCTGGCCGATTCATCGAAACTGAACCGGCGGGCCGTAGTCTTCTTCGCCGATCCGGGCGACGTGGACGAGCTGATCACCGATGCCGCTGCCCCCGCGGAAGTGCTGGAGCGCATCCGTTCGTTGGGAGTGCAATGCACGACGGTCGCAACGTAAAATCCTGCAAGGGAGCTGATTCATCCGCGTCGCCCTGTTCATCCCCTGTTACGTCGATCAGTTGATGCCCGAAGTGGGCATCGCCACAGTCGAATTACTGGAACATCTCGGATGCGATGTCCAATATGACCCGCGACAGACCTGTTGCGGTCAGCCGGCGTTTAACAGCGGCTATGTCCGGGAAGCGCGCAGCGTCGCCGAGCATATGTTGAGTGTCTTCTCAGGGGGCGATGAACCCGTGATTGTGCCCTCCGGTTCCTGTGCCGCGATGGTGAAGGTCTTCTTCGACCGGTTGTTTGAGGGCAGAATGGCGCATCGCCGCGCCCGGCAACTGGCCAGACGCACCTTTGAACTGAGCGACTTCCTCGTGCACGAACTGAAAGTCACCGACGTGGGTGCCAGCTTCCCGCATAAAGTGACGTTCCATGACGGTTGTCACGGGCTGCGCGAGCTGAATTCTCACGCCGCCCCGAGGCAATTGCTGCAGGCGGTTCGCGGCTTGCAACTGATCGAAATGGCCGAAGCACAGACCTGTTGTGGATTTGGAGGAACGTTTTCCGTCAAATTTCCGCAGATTTCCACAGCGATGGCGGAGGTCAAATGCCGTTCGGCTGTGGAAACCGGCGCGGAATACGTGGTCTCCAACGACCCGAGTTGCCTGATGCAGATCGGCGGGTATGTACAGAAGCAGCAACTGCCGATTCGCACCATTCACCTTGCGGAGGTGCTCAACCACCGCCGGTGACGCCCGTGCGGATGCGGCACAGCGCCCGCCGCCGATACCGGGCGCAAGTGAATCGAGCGTGATGAACGCGCCAGGGCGCTGGCTGCCCCTCCGCGAGTGGAACCGTACCCGTCGGCGTTCATCCGGCAGGTTGGACTGATTGAGCCGTGCGCACCATTGCCCTGCAACAATTCCGCCATGCGGCCGACGTGGCCGTAAGCGACGCAGATCGCCGTCAGTTCCTGCGGTCTGCCCTCGCCGGCTATGCCTCGGTACGCAGCGCCACCACTGCCTCGTACCAGGATTATCCGGCAGCCCGGTCGGCCGCGGCCGCGATCAAATGGGATGCCCTGGAGAACCTCGCGGACTACCTGGAGGCTTTCGAGTCGAAGCTGACATCGCGGGGAGTACACGTCCACTGGGCCGCCGATGCCAGCAGCGCGCGCGATTATGTTCTGGACGTCCTGCAACGCCACGATGCAAAACTGGTCATTAAATCCAAGACGATGACCAGTGAAGAAATCCACCTCAACAGCGCCCTGGAGCATGCCGGATACGAGGTCGTTGAGAGCGATCTGGGTGAGCTGATTGTGCAGCTCAATCGGGAAGCACCGTACCATTTTGTCTTCCCCTCGATGCACCTGCGCCGCGCCGAGATCAAGGCCATCTTCGATCGCGCCTATGGGGAAACCGGCAGCGATGACCCGCAGGAGCTGACCATGATCGCCCGGCGCGTGCTGCGCCGGCAGTATCTCCGGGCCGATGTGGGTATCAGCGGCGCCAATTTCGGCGTTGCGGAGAGCGGCGCCATCGCCATCACCGAAAATGAAGGGAATTCGCGGCTCACCTGTGCCATGCCGAAAGTGCACATTGTGCTGATGGGCATCGAGAAGATCGTGCCCCGACTTGCAGACCTGGCGCTGCTGCAGCCCATGCTGGCCACGGCCGGCACCGGCCAGCTTCTGACCGGCTATAACTCCCTCTATTTCGGCCCCCGGCGCGCCGGCGAGGTGGACGGACCGGAAGAAATGCATGTCGTGCTGCTGGACAACCGTCGGACGGCCATCCTGGCCGATCCGGAGCTTCGCGATGCACTCCGCTGCATCCGCTGCGGGGCATGCCTGAACGTCTGCCCGATTTTCAAGAATGTTGGAGGGCACTCGTATGGCGTAACCTATCAAGGCCCGATCGGGGCGGTGATTGAACCCCACCTGCGGGACGTGAGCACCTTCGGCCACCTGTCTTATGCATCCAGCCTGTGCGGCGCCTGTACCGAAACCTGCCCGGTGGGCATTGACATCCATCACCACCTGCTTCGCAATCGACGACGGGTGGCCGAGCGCAAGCCCTGGCTGAGTGAGGCAATCCTCTTTCAAGGGTTTGCGCTGCTGATGCGCTTCCCCTGGCTGCTGGGTGCCGTCGGCCGGGTGATGCGATGGTTCGACCGGTTCGCCGGCGCGCTGCAGGGCAGCATGGTGGATCCGTTTGCCAAGTGGCGCGCCACCCGCACGCTTCCGACAGCGCCGAAACGATCCTTCAAGGATTACTGGCGAAAGCGAGCCGCCCGATGAATCTGCCGCAGACTCAGCCCCCTGGCCCGGTCAGCGGTCAGCGCCGAACCATTCTCGACCGCATCCGTGGCGCCCTCGCACGCCCGACGAGCCCCCATCTGCATTCGCGGAGCGGGGCACTCGCCACCCCTTCAGGGTCGATTCGCGCCGATTCCAACAGTGCCTCCCGCAACCCCGACAGCCTGCGCGATTTTCGAGCGATGCTCCCGCCGGGCGGG
>JAVQWE010000130.1:0-7216 GCA_033579175.1 Phycisphaerales bacterium
GCTCTCCACCTCGCCGACGGGATCGCCGTGCGCCACGGATGCCAGCAGGACTGCCAGGATGACAGGCATCGCCCGACGCATGCGGGGAACGTACGGGTCGGCTCGCGGGTTTTCAAACCCGTTCGCCTGCCGGCAAACCCCTGCCGGCTGGCAGCACGGCGTCTCAGAGTCCTTGGATTCCGTTCCGGGTCCGCTGGCAGAAGGCTTGCGATTTTTTGCCCCCGTGAAGCCATTGCAAGGAAACGAAAGGGCGGGGATGCTAACGAGGCAATGTCCGAAGTGTCATAGAGTGCGGGCGGGCGTGCAGATTACGATGGCGGGAGGTGCCATGAAAAACGGTTTGACGATCTCCGGAAAGGCGATTCTGGCTCTGGCGGTGGCGATGCTGCTCACGTCCGGTGCGTCGGCGGAGAAGCTGAAGGTGGGTGATCCGGCTCCGCCGATTGCGGTGGGAAGCTGGGTCAAGGGCGATCCCGTTGAGAAGTTTGAACCGGGGAAGGTGTATGTGATGGAGTTCTGGGCGACATGGTGCGGCCCCTGTGTTGCCGCGATTCCACACATTTCAGAGCTTCAGAAGAAATACGCTGACCAGGGGCTGGTGGTCATCGGCGTGAGCGTCTGGGAACAGGATGCTGCACAAAGCAAGGTGCCCGAATTTGTCGCAGCGATGGGCGATAAGATGAGTTATCGCGTGGCCACCGATGACCGCCGCGACGGTGGCGAGGGCAAGATGGCCCAGGCGTGGATGGCGGCGGCGGAGCAGAGTGGCATTCCCTGTTCTTTCGTCGTTGACCGATCGGGCAAGATCGCCTGGATCGGTCACCCGATGCAGTTGGACCAGGTCCTTCCAAAACTGTTGAAGGGAACCTGAACCACCGCCGCCGACGGTTGGCAGGACCGTCGGCCGGGAACTTGCCGATCCGGCCGTTGTCCCGCGGCTGAAGCAGCGCGCCGGTGGAACCGGTTCATGCCGCCGCCGTCGGCCGTGGCACAGGGGGTAGCGCCGCGGCAATCTGGCGGGATAAGGTGATGATCCGATCCAGTTCGATCGGGTCAAACGGTCTGTCAGAAAAGTCAATCAGCATCACGTTTCCATCCAGCAGGATGGACAGATCCGGGGGGAGCAAGCCGCGCACCAGCGAGTCGCTTAGCCGTCGGGCAGCGATGGGTTCGCGGCCGTGGAGGGTGAAGCGCTGTGCGCCGTGGCTGGAGGGGAAGCTGAACAGCTCAAGCCAGTCCAGTGCTGTCCATTGACGCCGGGCCGATCGCAACCCTGTCGCGGGCCAGCCCCCGGCGATGCGCAGCAGCAGCAGGTTGCAGGTCCGCTCGGCTCGGTGAGCACGCATCAGCGTCAAACAGCCGTCGGTAAGGTGCCAGCGGAGACGCAGCGGAGGGCGGAGGATGGCAAGCCCCTCGGGCAGGTCTTCGGGCATTTGATCGCGACGGAGCAGCCGCAGCCGGCGGGAGCGCGCCCAGTCGCGCAGCGCGAAATACCTTCGCCAGGTCGTCCAGCGGGCTGCGAGGATCCCGGTCATGGCAAACGTGACGACGACGGTGAAAAGAAGGATTAGGAACGTGGTCCAGGAAAATGTCATCGCCCAGACCAAGTCGGAGCTCTGACGATCATCGGTCGCGAATGGTTCAGCGTCAACTGAGGGTTTGCCGATAAGCGCTGTGCGCATGGCGGATTACGGCTGGATCGTGCTGGAAATGAAGCGTCGTCACGGCATTCGCGTGCGGCGCTGGCGCAGGCAGATGTCGGGTTGTGCCTGGCGCGTGTATTACACTGATGGTCGGGCTGTGAACTGGATCGAATCTCCCTACCCGCGCACCCCGATCAGCCTGGCGATTTTCCTGCACGAAGTGGGGCATCATGTCATCGGGTTCAGGACCTATAAAAAGCGCTGCGAGGAAGAATATCACGTCTGGCTGTGGGCGATTCATACCATGCGGGAACTGGGGATCGAGCCCGATCAGCGAGTCTGGCGACGCTTCCGGCTGAGCATGCAATACGCGGTAAGCAAGGCTGCCCGAAGGGGTTGCCGCGAGTTTCCCCAGCCGCTGGCACAGTTCCTGCCGCTGGCCGCCTGAGCCCGGGCCGCGGCCGTGCCGATGGCGGCGGCCGGCGCTATCGTTTGGAAAGCCGCCACATCAGCACGCCCTCGACCAGATCAACCGCGCTCTGAGGGGAATAGCCGACGATGCCGTCCACCGCGTGTCCCACCAGCCCCGAAGAGATGTCTTCCCGACTGGCGATGGCCCGCAGCTTCCCCTCGACGAAAAAGCCGCGAAGACGGGGCAGGGTGCTCCGTGGAAGCTTATCCATCGCATACTTACGATACGTCACCTGCGTAATCTTCCGCCCGTCCGGCCCGTAGACCGGATGATCCGGGGGAAGCAGTTCCAGCTTTCCCTCGGGGAAAATCTGTCGCAAGGCCTGCTCCATCCCCTCGGCGGCAAGGGGCGAGCCGCCGGCGGCATCGCAAAGCAGCAGGCCACCGGAGTTCAGCCACTCGCGGAGTTTTACCACCTGTTCCGTGGACCATTCCAAGGGCCCGGTTGTGGTGAAGTGGGCCAGAGAAAACTCCCCGGAAAGCTGAACTGGATCGATCGAAACTACATCCAGGCAGATCGCTCCCCGGCGTCGCAGGATGGCTGCCAGTCGCTGCCAGCCGGCCGGCTCAGGGTCGTGATTTGCCGAATGTCGCAGCCGCGCGACGCGAAGGGTCGGGGCGGGTGGCACGTTTTCCGGCGGTTCGACCCATGAATCCACCCCCTTGAAACGGGGGTTGGCACGATCCGTCATATACAGATGGAGGTTGCCGATCAGTCCAAAATGAGGTGCCTTTTCCGCTTGCGATGTGCCGGGGCCGTCTTGCCATCGCCAGCTCATGTCACCTTGGGGCAGGAGGATCACCAGTTCACGCACCCCGTTGCTCATCGCCCGGACACGCAGGTCCGGCACGCGTGCCGGAAAATTCGAGGTGAACAGCAGGTGTTCCTCGGGGAGCTCGCGAAATCCATAGCCGGGAAACATCTCGGCGGCCGTGGATTCCATGCTTCTGGCGACGTCGGGGTCGTCACCCTCGGCGACACAGAGCAGAACGCCCCCCTGATAGATGAACTGGCGGATGCGTGTTTGCAGCTCCCGCGGCAGTTCAAGCGGACGATCGGTCGCAAGGTAGAGGATGGGCGATTCGCGGAATTCCGCCGGCGAGGCGTCGGAGGCCACGATCTGCCAGTTCAGGTGCCGCTCGGTGTTGCGCGAGAGCCAGCGCGTCAGTTGTGCCGCGTCGCGGGAACGGTTGTTCCAACGGCCGTCGAACTGTAGCTTCTGCAGCGCCACTGGCGCGCGTCCCCGCGCCAGGAACAACAGGGCATAGGCGGAGTTGACATCGCGCCAGCCCTCGCCGGCGCCATCCCAGCCGCCGTCGTCGCGCTGAGTTCTGATCAAAAAGTCGGCTCCATCGTTGAACCACTTGTGTTCTCCGAAGCGGGTCAGCCCGGTGGCCTCGCCGACCCGTTCGTAGCCGAAAAGCATGTAATGCACCCAGCTGCCACCGCCCAAGGCACGGAACCTGCCGGTGCGCCGGACCAGAGGGTCGGCCAAATTCAGGGGATAATCCAGTCCCGCGTTGTGCTCGACGGAGAAATTCCGTGAGAGCCAGTCCACGCCCCGGACGAGCGCTTCCCGCGCCTTGCCCGGATGGCGGGTCAGCACGCGCTCGGCATGGGCATGAAGCTGGTCATAGGCCACGTATAAGGTGGCGACGCCGGCGGCGGTCATGGAAGCATAGGTTCGCGAATCATCCGGCCGATAACCCCATCCACCGTCAGCCTGCTGGCCCGCCCGCCAGCCGATGTCAATCGCTTTCCAGTACGAATGAGGCACCTCGACGCCCGCGTTGGCGGCGTACCAGACCCCCAGGACTCCATATTGACTGTTGGAGTAGTCGCCGCTCATGATGCGCCCGCCGCCGTGGTAGCTGTAAAGGCCCGTCACCGTTCCGGCGCGACCCCGGGCTTCGAGCAGCCATTTCGTATCGGCAGCCAGACGGGTGCGTCGCACCGTCTCCGGGAGCATCGAGAAAAACGCCGCGCGCAGCGAAACACTGTAGGTGTAATCCACGTTGGCTCGCTTGAGGAATTCAATGGCCCTGCGCAGCGGGGGTGATTGATGAGACTCACCGGCGTTCAGAAGGGCCAGGCACACCAGGGCGGTGCGGCCGACGATGTGCGGATGATTCGGGTCGCCATCGTGCCAGGCGCCGTCTTCCTTCTGACGATCCAGCAGGAATTTCACCCCGCGGGAGATCGCCGAATCCAGAGTGTCCGCCGGCGGCACGGCCGGCAGGAGTCCCGGAAAGGCCGCAATCAGAACGACGATGGCGGGCCAGAACCGCGCTCCGGAAGAAAGCTTACGGCGCCGACGGGCCTTTTCGGGCGGGGTGGCCATCCGGGGAATTGCGGCCGCCGGGTGGCGTGGTCTGTCGAGCATGGTCAGCTCCCCTCGGCTTCCGCCGTTTTCCCGGAGGATCGCCGCGGCGATTTCGACCTGCTCGGTGGACGTCTGCCCTGTCGCACTTGCTCCTGAAGCTGAGCTTTGCGGCGGAGGATGTGGTGATAGTGCTGCGCAAAGCGGTGGGCTTCGTCGCGCACGTACTGAAGCAGCTTCAGACCCGCATGGTTGCGCGGCAGTCGGAGGGGTTCGGCCCGGCCGGGGACGTGAATCAACTCTTCCTGTTTGGCCAGAGCGATGACCATAGGCGGGCGGACGTTCATGGTTCGGAAGATGTCCATCGCGGCGTTCAATTGTCCGGGGCCACCGTCGATCAGAATCAGGTTGGGAAACAGTTCATTGTTCTGGCCCGCGTCGCGATAGCCGCGCTCCACAACTTCCTGAATCGACAGGAAATCGTTGTTGCCCTGGCCGTGTTTGATCTTGTACCGGCGGTAGCCATCCTTGAAGGGCATTCCATCGATGAAGCATACTTTACTGCCCACCATCTCCCCGCCGTGGAGATGGGCAATGTCGATTCCCTCGATAATGCGTGGCGGTTCGGGCATACCCAGAACGGCCTGGAGTTTCTCCACGCCTTCCGTGGGATTGCTGACGAAGGCCTCGGGCTGCCAGAACTGCTGTTCGCCCTTACGTGCCCGGGCTCCCAGCCCCTGGAGCGCACGAATCTCGTCGCGGAGCCTTGCGGCGCGCTCGAACTGGAGTTTTTCGGCGGCCTCGTTCATCTCGTTCTGCATCTGCTTCAGGACGGTTTTCCGGTCGCCGTCGAGGAATCGGATGAAGCGCTGGATGTCCTGCCGGTAGGCTTCCCGGTCAATCCGGGCCGCACAGGGGGCGGTGCACTGCCCGATGGCATGAAGCAGACAGGGTCGGAAGAAGCGGCGTTTGGGGTCGTTTTCCAGGATTTCCAGGTGACAGGTGCGGAATTTGAACGCCCGCTGCAGCATCTGCACGGCTTCGCGAAGCTGCCAGACGCTGGTGAACGGGCCATAAAGCTTCACACCGGTTGCCCGAGGCTCGCGGGTGATGTAAACGCCCGGAAAGTCCTCGTCCGTTGTGATCATCAGGTACGGAAACGTCTTGTCATCGGTAAGCCGCGCGTTGAACCGGGGTTGGATGTCCTTAATCAGCCGGTTTTCCGCCAGCAGCGCTTCAACTTCGCTTTCACATTCGATGACCTCAAAATCTTCCACGAAATCCAGCAGCGGGGCCTTTTTGAACTCCAGCTTCGTTGACGGCTGGAAATAGCTGGCCACCCGGTCGCGGAGGCTGGCCGACTTCCCCACATAAATGACGCGGCCCTTCTGGTCTTTCATCAGATAAACGCCGGGACAGCGCGGCAGTTCCCGGGCTTTCCGGGCAAGCCTTTGGATGCGTTCGACCATCGCGTCAGAAGGTTCCATGGCTAGTTGAGCGGCCGGCGGGCACCGATGGCAGACAGGCGCCGCAGCCAGGAGATTGTTGGCGGGATTTGCAATTGTTGCCAGTGGGAAACCGCAACTGAAATCAAGAGGTTAACCGGTTATACTTCGGGCGATCGGGTTGAGACGTGGCATCGTCAGGAGCAGGAAAATCATGCGATATGTGATCTGGGCCATCGTTTTGCTGGCGATCGGTGCCTCCGGATTCACGGGGTGGTTTCTGGCGCAGCGCGACGCGCGCAGCGCCGAAGCGGCCCGGGATGAGGCGGAACGCTTCACTCAATGGGCCAGGAACCTCCGCACTGTGCCGGTCACCTTCATCGTCACGGCACCGCCTGAAACCCCTGCCGATCAGACCCTCTACCTCTCCGGTTCGGCCCCCTCACTCAAAGCCTGGGCGGCCGACGGTGTGCCGCTCACGCGCCGGGCAGACGGCAAATACGTAGCGCGGCTTGAGGGTGAAAACGGTCTGATGACGGGCTTGGAACATGCCTTCAAGGTTACCCGGGGGAACTGGGCCACCGTCGAAACCGACGAAAAAGGGCAGGAACGTCCCAACCGCACGTTCACGATTGATCCCGGCGAGGAGGAGGCCACGATCGAAGTTGTGGTGGCCAGTTGGCGCGACGGAGGCAAGACCGTGCCCGGACGCGTCACCCGCACCGGCAACATCATGTTGCATCGCAAATTTCATTCGGAACTGCTGAAGTTCGATCGCGACCTCATTGTCTATCTCCCGCCGGGGTATGACGACGAGGCGAACATCGATCTGCGTTACCCGGTCCTCTACATGCACGATGGTCAGAACCTCATGGATGAGGATACTTCCTTCAAGGGAATCGAATGGCGGGTGGACGAGACCGCCGAGCGGCTGATTCGTGAAGGCAGGATCACCCCGCTGATTATCGTCGGCATCTACAACACCGAGGATCGATCGGCCGAGTTCACCCCGGGGTGGATGGCCACGGCCGAGGCGCCAGGCCGGGCCGAGCTGTATGGCAAACTGCTGGTGGAACAGATCAAGCCCATGATCGACGCGACGGCTCGTCATTTGGCGGGCTGGTCACACTGGCGATCCTCAAGCAATATCCGGACAAGTTTTCCGGAGCGGCCGTGCTCACCCCCTATTTGCAGCTTCACGGCAAGCCCTTGCTGGGGGGACTGGGCGAAAACCTGGCGTTCTTGAAAGGCAAGAGGCTGTGGATCGACATGACCGATCAACCGGCCGAACATTACCCCGGCAAGGATCCCCTCGGCGATGCCCGTGCGTTTGTGG
>JAVQWE010000131.1:0-7157 GCA_033579175.1 Phycisphaerales bacterium
TGTTCGGCCAGGCGATATTCTGGCTGCTGCCGACAGCGCGAAACTCGAATTTGTTGCCTGTGAAGGCAAAGGGCGAGGTACGGTTCCGATCGCCGGCATCACGTGGCAGCTTGGGAAGGATCGACACTCCGGTCTCGAACTGCCCGCCTGCTTTGCTTGATCTGGCCCCACCTCTTTCAATCTGTTCAAAGATGTCGGTGAGCATGTCGCCGAGGAAGATGGAGATCATTGCCGGCGGGGCTTCGTTTGCTCCCAGACGATGATCGTTGTTGGCGCTGGCCACGCTTAGACGCAGCAGCTCAGGATACTTTGCCACCGCCCGGATGACGGCCGTGCAGAAGACCAGGAACTGCGCGTTGTCGTGAGGGGTATTGCCGGGTTCGAGCAGGTTTTCTCCGGTATCCGTCGACATCGACCAGTTGTTGTGCTTGCCGCTGCCGTTGATGCCGGCGAAGGGTTTTTCATGAAGCAGGCACACCAAGCCATAGTCGTCGGCGGTGCGTCGCAGCACCTCCATGATGAGGTTCTGGTGGTCCGTGGCGAGATTGCTGTTTTCGAAGATCGGGGCGATCTCATATTGCGAGGGTGCAACCTCGTTGTGGCGTGTTTTCACCGGCACGCCGAGCTTGAAGAGTTCGGCCTCGGCATCAGCCATGCAGGCGAGGACACGTTCGGGAATTGAACTGAAATACTGGTCTTCCATTTCCTGCCCCTTGGGGGGCTTTGCGCCAAACAAGGTGCGCCCGCAGTGAAGCAGGTCGGGACGCAGGTAATAGAAGGCTTTGTCGATCAGGAAATACTCCTGCTCGGCGCCGACGGTGGTGAAGACCTTGACGGCGTCCTGATTCCCGAAAAGCCGAAGGATGCGCAGCGCCTGGGTGCTCAGCGCCTCCATCGAGCGGAGCAGCGGCGTTTTCTTGTCCAGGGCTTCACCCGTCCAGCTCAGGAAGGCCGTCGGAATCACCAGCGTCGAGCCATTGGGGTGCTCCATGATGTAAGCCGGGGACGAGGGATCCCATGCGGTGTAGCCACGGGCCTCAAACGTCGCCCGCAACCCTCCGGAAGGAAAGCTGGACGCATCGGGTTCGCCTTTGATCAGCTCCTTGCCGGAGAATTCGGCAATTGCCCCGCCGCCGTCGGTCGGGGTGACAAAGCTGTCGTGTTTTTCAGCAGTGATCCCCGTGAGGGGCTGAAACAGATGGGTGTAATGGGTCGCGCCGCGCTCGATGGCCCAATCGCGCATGGCGGCGGCGACGGCGTCGGCAATCAGCGGGTCCAGTGGAGCGCCCTGCCGAATCGTCTTCTGCAGCGCCTTGAACACCGGTTTCGGCAAACGCTGCTTCTGTACCTCTTCATTGAAGACGTTGATGCCGAACAGGTCCTTCGCGTGGATTTTTCGGAAGTCAATTCGGTTGAGCGTGTGCTTGGCAGAAGCAATCGCCTGAATGGCCTGATGGCGCGGGTTGCCCATAGGGGTCCTCTCCTTCGGGAGAAAAGTCGGGACGGACGAAGAATGTATACCCTCGGGCTGCGGGACAGCAAAGGGCGTGCTAGAATCGCTGGAAACGGGTTGGAAGGCCTCGGGTGGGCATGTGAGGCCGATGCGGCGGTGTGCGCGGTGCCCGGTTTTTAGGCACCGGGCAACCGAATCATGCCCCCCGCGCGTTTTCTGTGCGTTCGAGGGCGAGTGCCGGCCGATCGATGCCGGAGCAGGCCATCGTTTGACCATCGGGAGATGCCATGGACCAGAAAAAAGCCCCCCCCGCCATCATCGGGTTTATCGTGCTGGTGGTTGTGCTGGTGATTCTGTTCGGAGGATGTTTTTATGTAGTGGAACCGGGCACCCGTGGCGTGAAGGTCACGCTCGGGCGGGTTTCTGAGCAGTTTCTGCCCGAAGGGTTTGGCTTCAAGGCTCCGCTGATCACCCAAGTGCACCCCGTGCAGGTACGCCAGATTTCCGCCGAGACTCCCGCCGAGTGCTATTCCTCTGACCTTCAGCAGGTCAACATGACCTTGAAGATCCTTTACAGCATCCCGGAAAGCTCGGTGGTGGACATCTACCGCAAGTATGCCGGCGATCCGTTCGAGAGCCTTGTCGCCCCGCGCATCCAGGAAGCCATCAAGGAAGCCACGGCCCTGAACACGGCCGAACAGATCGTGAAGCAGCGCGAAGCCATCAAGCTCAAGGCCTTTGAAGCTGCAAAGAAGAAGATCGGAGGGGTCTTAAACATTCATGATCTGGTGATCGTCAACATCACCCTTACCAAGGAGCTGGAAGCGGCCATCGAAGCAAAAATGGTGCAGGAGCAGGAGGCTTCCAAGGCCCGCTTCACCCAGGAAAAGGCCCGCATCGAGGCGGAAACCAAAGCCATCCAAGCGGAAATCGAGGCCAAGGCCACGATCACTCGCGCAAAGGCCGAAGCCGAGTCGATCAAGATTCGGGGCGACGCCTTAAAGCAGAACCCGGATCTGATCGGGCTGCAAATCGTTGAGAAATGGGATGGTAGGGCACCGATGGTGATCGGAGGCGGGGCCGGCGGTAGCCCCTCGACAATCATCCTGCCGATTGAACCGCGATCGACAAGGTGAACGCGAGTTGGAGGGGAGCGTCCATCAGGCAAGGCTGGCAAACGCCGGGAGCACTTCGTCGAACTCTCCCTCGGCCGAGCGGAGGAAAACGGCGCCGACGTGGAAGCTCCCCCGCCCCGCCAGCCGACAGTGACGAATCTCACACACCACTACCAGTTGTGGGCCGGAATTCGAAGGCAACTTCAGAGCGAATCGGCCTCCGAGGGGCCGGGGAACCGGCGAAACAAGGCTGATCCCCCCGGCCGAAAGCTCCGTGATCTGCACGTGTGTCGGAGTTCCGGGCAGACCATATTCCAGCGGCACGATCTCGGCGGTGAGGTCGACGGGCACCCGCCGGTCCTGACGCAGATCGTGAAGGCGTGCCTCGGAGAAAGGCCGCGGTGCATCCAGAATCTCGAAGAAGCGTTCTCGGGTGAGGTGCACAGATCGCTCCTGAATTTTGGATCAAGCCTGCCTTCATGAAGTTGATCGACCTGCATCGGGGGAGACTGCAGTTTTTCCCCTCTGGTTGTGGCACCCTGTTTGCCCCGGGGTCGGTGGCCGCTGAAATCCCGGCCAATTGATCGGCTTGCCGGATTCGATACCATCCCTCCCGCCGATAAACCAGCCGCCGTGCCGGAGAGAGTGGTTGCCGATGAAACCTCAAGACGTCCTGAAACTATGCCGGCAGCATGCCGTGCAGTTTGTTGACCTTCGTTTCATGGATTTTCCCGGTCTGTGGCAGCACACCACGGTTCCGATCAGCGAGCTGTCCCTGTACAGCTTTGAACACGGTTTCGGCTTCGACGGCTCGAGCATCCGGGGGTGGCAGGCGATCAACGAAAGCGACATGCTGCTGATTCCGGTGGCCGAAACCGCCCGGATCGATCCGTTTCTGCAGCACACGACGCTTTCGATGATCTGCGACGTTCGCGATCCGATCACCAAAAAGCACTACAGCCGTGATCCGCGCTCCGTGGCCCGCAAGGCGGCGGAATACCTCAAAAAATCGAAGATCGCCGACACTGCCTATTTCGGCCCGGAACTGGAATTCTTCATCTTCGATCAGGCCTACTACGATCAGGGCATCAACTTCGCGAAATATTACGTGGGCAGCCGCGAGGGCATCTGGGACCGCGGCAGGGAAGATCCATCCAATCTCGGGTCAAAAATCCGGCTGAAGGAAGGGTATTACCCTTGCCCGCCCATGGACACCCTCCAGAACATCCGCGGCGAGATGGTGGCGACTCTGATCGAGCTGGGAATTCCCGTGGAGGCCCACCATCACGAGGTGGCCACCGGCGGGCAGTGTGAGATCGACATGCGTTACCAGGACTTGGTGACCATGGCCGACAACGTCATGACCTATAAATACGTCGCGAAGAACGTGGCCGCGAGGCACGGGAAGGCAGCCACCTTCATGCCCAAGCCCCTGTTCCAGGATAACGGCAGCGGCATGCACACCCATTTCAGTCTCTGGAAGAATGGAAAGAACCTGTTTGCCGGCAACAAATACGCCGGCCTGAGCGAACTGGGTTTATATGCGATCGGCGGGATTCTGAAGCACGGGAGGGCGCTGTGCGCGCTGTGCAATCCGACCACCAACAGCTACAAGCGACTCGTGCCGGGCTACGAAGCGCCTGTGACGCTGGTCTACAGCAGCCGCAATCGCTCGGCGGCGATTCGCATTCCGATGTACTCGGACAAGCCGCAAACCCGGCGACTGGAGTTCCGCTGCCCGGATTCTTCGTGCAATCCTTATCTGGCTTTCAGCGCTATCACCATGGCCGCGCTCGACGGCATCCGGCACAAGATCGATCCCGGCGAACCTCTGGACAAGGACCTGTATCGGCTGCACCCGGATGAATACGAAAACCTGCAGTCGGCACCCGCATCCCTGGAAGAAGCGCTGGATGCGTTACAGGAGGACCACGATTTCCTGCTGGCCGGCGATGTCTTCACCGCCGACGTGGTGCATTATTGGATCAAATACAAGCGAGAGAACGAGGTGGACGCCATCCGCATCCGGCCGCATCCCTACGAGTTCTGCATGTATTTTGACATTTGAACCCTCGGAGGCTGTTGCCGGTGGTTGAGCCGGTCAGGGAGAGCGTCTGGCACGGGCGCCATATGCAATCCAACCCCCTCCGTCCCGGCCGGAAGTATCTTCAGGAAGCACGCCACCGGCTCGCGGTGATCAAAGGGGAATATCCCGCCGATCGTGCCCCAGTGGTAAACCTCGGCGGGTGCTTTTCGGATGGCTGAACCTGCACGTTCCCGTCGATCCGAAGGATTCCGCGCCCATGATTTGGCAAGTCACCGGCTCTGGTTGGCGTCGCAGCTTACCCCGTTTAACAGACTGACACCCTGTTGTCACACCCATCGGCAAGGTAGTGTTTGACACCCCGCCGAGCCGAGTCATAATCGCCAGTGGTGGGAAGGCATTGCCTGACGTGATCCACGCCGCACCCTTCCCGGCAGTCGAACCCGAAAGGCACAGCACCATGGCAAAGCCCCAGTTCTCGGCGGTTCCGGCCTCGGCGCCGGCAAGGCGGCGTCGGCGTTTCACGCTGTACGAAGCGAACCGAACGCTTCCCTTGGTGCAGCGGATTGTCAGGGACATCGTCCGGGTCCACGGGGAATGTTCCCATCTGCAGGCTTCGATCAGTGCGACTCCCCGCGGTCGGCAACTTGATCTGCTGGAGGAGCAACTGGAAGGCAAGCTGCAGCGTCTGCATGACCTGGTGGAGGAGATCAATCAGGTGGGCTGCGAGCTGAAGGATTGCTCCATGGGGCTGATCGACTTCCTCGCACGCCATCAGGGTCGAGACATCTACCTCTGCTGGAAGCTTGGCGAAGACCGCATCAACTATTGGCACGAGCTTCACAGTGGCTTTGCCGGCCGGCAGCCGGTGAGCGTGCTGCAGGAAGACCGCTGATTCCCACATTGGCTTGATAAGGAGTCCACCCCGCCGAAGCGGGAGAGGGGCGGTATTCATGCCGGGGCCAGACCTTCGACACGCAGCAGCAATCTTCCCCCGACTGCCAGATAAAACCCGACGAATGCCAGCAGCAGGACCACTCCGCCAGTCAGAAGGCCGGGGGTGGCATACCAGGCAGACCAATCGGCCGCCGGCGCCGACAACCCCTGCAGGTTGATCGAAAAGATCGCCGCCGCCCCGGCCACCATGCCGAAGCGGTAGAGGGCATACAGGGCGGCTGCCCAGGCGATCGCCGTTGCCAGCAGGATCTCCGGGGTGGTTTCCAAGCCTGGCGAGCCGATGAATGCGGCGATGAACAGCCAGAATATCCCGATCGCCAGGTACCACGAGCGCAGCACAAGTTGCAGGATCAGCGGGAAGATCAGAAACATCAGCGCGCCCGTGATGGCGTTGATGAACGTCCGGCTGACGACAGCGATGGTTGCGCGGGTCGAGCCAAGCTCCGTCACGCCGGCAGTGTCGGGCGCCGGCGCGGGGTAGAAGATCGCCGAAGCCGCCAGCAACAGCGTGATGAACCCCAGACTGCCACAACCAAGGGCCATTCCGACCAGCGTGTCCCTTCCAACCAGCGGATCGGTCAAACGACCTTCCAGCAGACGCGACCAGGCCAACAGGCGATACGGACTGCGCCGACGGATGTATGGCTCCAAGCCCATGTACAATGTCCAAGCGATGCCCCCCAGCAGCAACGCGAACGCCACAGCCTGAAGCAGTTGTGTAAAAACGACTCCCGGGGGCAGATTCAGGCGTGAGTAGGCCAGAATCCAGGTCAGCAGATCCACCAGGCCGACGAAAATGGCCACGCGCAACGCGCCGCGCGCGTCGCCGCGGCGAAGCATGAAATGAATCACCATCAGAACCGCGCTGCCGGCAAACACGATCAGTTGGAACAGACCTCCGATGGCTTCCCGCCACTCGCCGATCGGCGGGCCGCGGTAACCGGGCTGCTCCCAAGGGCCAAAAACCACCAGCGAGGTCGGCTTGCCGAGCAGACTGGCCGCCTCGATGCGGGCCGGCGTTCGTGTCGAGGGGAACTGCCCTGTCCACGCCGCCCGATGGTCGAAAGCGGTCACCGGGGCGAAGGCCGGGGGAACGGGGGTCAGTTGCTCCCAAGGGAATCCAGTGGCGGCCAGAAGGGCTTCAAAGTTGTGCGGAGGGGCTTCTACCGAACCGACGGCCGGAGAGGTTGCCGGCTGCGTCGAAGTGGGTGAAGCGGGGCTGTCCCAGGCGCTGGGGATCGCCAGGAATCGCAGCAGTTTGCCGTCGGGAGTCAGCTCCATAGAGATCATCCCCCGGCTGACAGGAGGGGGGTTGTTCAAGCTGACCGGCTCAAAAGAGGGCTGTACCGTGCGGGGCACCAGCGCCGACGGGGCTTGACGATACCAGAATCGAATGGCCGCTGGCGCGGTGTGACTGAGATCGGCAAATCGATCCGGTCCTGGGGGATAGTGGATCAAGTGTCGCAGGTATGCCAGATCGGGGGTGAAGCCGTGGGCGCTGTCCTGCCGAAGGTCAGGATCGCCATAACCCAGTTGGGACAGAAGCTCGCGTGCCCGGTCTACCAGAACTTCGGGGGGCTTGGGCAGG
>JAVQWE010000132.1:0-7122 GCA_033579175.1 Phycisphaerales bacterium
CGATCATTTCGCCGTCCTGCAGGCCGTTGAGCATGTCGTCGATCTCATAAAACCCGGTCTCGAGCCCGCGGCGACCTTTGTCCTCCAGCATCGCATAGACTTCCATCGCCACGTCGCCCAGGGCATGAATCTGATTGGAGACTTTCTTCTGTGCGATCTCGAAAATGCGACGCTCGGCCCGATCCAGAACATTCTCGGCCGACTCGTGGGGGGCGTAGGCCTCGCGCAGGCTTTCGCCGGCGGCGCTGATGAGGCTGCGCAGCAGGGCCTTTTCGCGAACGATGCGGGCATAATGCAGGCCGTGCGCCGGAGAGGGCACTGCGTTCAGCAGTTGCGCCAGATACGCGGTCCCGCCGATCTCCTCCAGCCGACCTGCCTTCAGCAGCTCCTCGCGAACCACGATGGCATCAATGGCACGGTTGTTCTGATAGAGCGAGATCAGCAGGTCAAAAAGAATCTGATGGTCCTCGCGATAGAATGAATCGCGATCCACCATCGGCACGACATCGCCGATGACATGCTTGTCCAGCATCATCGCCCCCAGGAGGCCCATTTCGGCCTCGATCGAATGGGGGGGAAGGCGGTCAAAGAGCTGGGAAGGATCAGGAGCGGGGATCCTCAGTTCGCTCATCGGGCACCCTCCGTGGCTTGACGCAACTGCATGCTGATTATGGCAGGTTTACATCAATCGCACCAGGAATCACGCCTCCGGAGAGAGGTTTTCCACCGGCTCGAGCCGGAAGTTGTCCACAATGTGGAAAATCGATCTCAGCCTGAGCCGGCGCCACACGACAATCTGCCGCATGCCGCAAATCGGCCCGGATGGCAGGCCGAGCCTGCAGGGGCAACCGCCAGCGATCCGCGTGTGTGCTGTCGCCGGCCTGCCTGCGCGGCAGGTCAACCCGTCGCCGGCCGGGGCGGCCTCAAAGCCTTGCCGCGGGGCAACGCCCTCAGGAAGCCTGCGCCGCCTCGGCGGCCTTGGCCTTCTGATAGGCCTCCATCGCGGCCTTGCTTTCGGCGTCGGCGTGGACCCAGACCTTGATTTCGGTCTTCAGATCCTCGGCGAACGCGACGGTGACGACATAATCGGCCACCCGGTCGAGCTTGCCGGGAAGATTGATGTCGTCGGGGTTCACGGCATAGCCCTGGGCCTGCAGTTGTCTGGCGATGTCGGTCGCCGAGACCGAGCCGAAGAGGTGCCCCTGTTCATTGGCTCGACGTTCCAGATGCACTTCCACGCCTGCCAATGCGGCGATGGTTCGTTCCTGTTCGGCCCGGCGTTCGCGTTCCAGACGTTCGATCTCCTTCCGGCGCTCCTCCACCTTGCGGATGTTGCCCGGTGTCGGGGCGACGGCTAAGTCATTGGGCAGCAAATAGTTGCGTGCATACCCCGCCGAAACCTCCACCACGTCCCCCACCCGGCCCAGGTGCTTGACAGACTCTTTCAGCAGCAATTTGACGTTCGATGCCATGGCAAACCTCGCTTACACCGCTCATTTCGACCATTTCGACCCGGAACAACCCCTTCCGGCCTGTCGCAGGCAACACGATCAGAAGGGGATTTCATCCGGCCGAACCTGTGATTCCTCCGGGATCGGAGGTTCCTCCGTCGGCGGGGGACTTCCGCGTTGCCCCGCTGACCGCCCGGAAGACCGTCCGCCAGACTCCCCGGCTTCATATCCGCCGGCGCCCTGGCCTCCTTCGCGACCGCCGATGAATTGAAAATTCTCCACGACCACACTGAGTTTGCTGCGCTTGCCGCCTCCCTGCTTATCTTCCCATTGATCCAGCTTCAGCCGCCCCTGCACAAAGAGCGGACGGCCCTTTGTGCAATACTGGTTGATCAGTTCGGCCTGCTTCCCCCAGGCGGTGCAGTCCACGAACGTAACTTCCTCCCGATCGGTTCCGTCGGCGGCGCGGAACCTGCGATTCACCGCGATCCCGAAGTCGCAAACCGCCATCTGGGAAGGCGTGTATCGCAATTGCGGATCGCGGGTCAGGTTGCCCAGCAGGATCACTTGATTAAAACTGGCCATGGAACCTCCGGTTCGGGATCACCCCTCCCCGCCGGCCGCACAGGCCCGCTTCGGCCCGGCAATGCGCCGACGGAAAATGATTCCGCTTCATTCCTTCACGGCCGGCTCAGCCTCGCTGCGCGATCTGCGGGCCGGGCGATCATCCAGGAGGCCGATGCCACGGTCCCAGGCACGTTCTTCGCGCGGTTGGATCGGCTGCGGTTCGACGGCGGCCATTTCCCGCTCGTTGAGGTGATCGGCGCGAGTGATCAGCACCCGCAGAATCTCTTCGCTGAGGTTGACGTCGCGCTCAATCCCTGCCACCGACGATCCCGGGCCGGTGAAATATGCCAGAATATACAGCCCCCGCTTGTGTTTTCCGATTTCGTAGGCCAGTTTGCGCTCGTCCCATTTCTTGATCACCAGAACTTTGCCCCCGTGGCGCTCGATGATGCCGCGCGCAGTCTTGATGCAGTGTTCAACATCCATCGACCCGGTGGCGGGAAACAGAAACATCGCTTCGTACTGTGCGTTCTTTCTTGCCATGAAACAGCTCTCCTGGTACGGGTTTGACCGACGCCCATGCGCCGGCCGCCAGTCGTGCGGGCCGCGCCCGCGTCACATCTTATCCTCGGCGGCGTTGAAAAGGCTCATCGCCGCGTCGATTCCTTTTTCGACCCAGGCAATGATCGCGTCGCCTGCGCGCCTGATCGCCGGATCGATCCGCTTCCTCTGCTCCGGCGAAAACCGCCCCAGCACGTAATCACGTTGCGGGATCAGTTCCGGAGCCGCATCCACCCCGATCCGCAGCCGCGGATACTGCTGGGTGCCGATCGCTTCCTCGATGCTCCGCAGCCCGTTATGTCCGCCGCTGGAGCCGCCCGACCGCAGCCGCAGGCGTCCCACCGGCAGGGCGGTATCATCCAGCACAATCAGCACATCCGGCGGCTGAAGCTGGAAGAACGCCATGGCCGATTGCACCGACTGCCCGCTGCGGTTCATGAACGTCAGCGGCTCCAGCAACAGCAGCTTCTCCGGGCCGCTGGCGAGCGGTGCCATCCCTTCCAGGAACAGCCCCTCAAACTTCCGCTTTGCCACCGAGGCAAAGTCCTGGGACGATCCGATCCACCCCAGGCGCCGGCCCAGCGCTTCTACCACCTCGAACCCGACGTTATGCCGGGTTCCCGCGTACTGCTGTCCCGGATTTCCCAGGCCGACGATCAGCTTCATCGCCGATTTCCAGTCGCCATAGGCCGATCCCACGCCACGCGCGGCAGCCGGCGCCGGAGAAACGTCGGCAATCGGCAATCCAACCGGCGATCACTTCTTCTCCGCCGCCGACGCGCCTCCCGCCGCCGGGGCAGCCTCGGCGCCTTCCTCTTCCTTCTTCGTGCCGATCACTTCCGGCTCGGCGGCGCCGGCCTCGGCCGCCGCCGGCTCCACCACCACGTCCTTGACCTCGCGCACCTGGCAGACGATCAGCTCACCATCCTGCAACACCTTCACTCCCGGGGGGAGCTTCAGATCGCGGACGTGCAGCACGCCGTCCATCCCCATTTCGCTGACATCATGGGTGATGACATCGGGAATGTCGGTCACGAGGCATTCGATGTCCAGCTCGTTCAGAATCTGCTGGAGCACGCCACCCTCTTTCTCGCCCTTCGGCTCGCCCTTCAACTGCAGGGCCACCGTGACTTTCACCCGTTCGTTCAGGTCCACGCGGGCGAAATCCACGTGAATGACCTCGATTCCCAGATGATCGTACTGCACTTCTTTGATCAGAACATTTTCCTTCGTGCCTTCCAGATTCAGCTCAAACAGGTGTGCCCCATGCGAAAGGTGACCCACCACTTCCTTCCGATCCAGCGTGATCGGCACCACCGCTTCCTTGTGACCATAAATCACTCCGGGAAGGTGCCCGGCCTCGCGCAGCCGCTTGTTTGCACGGCCGCCAAGTTCTGATCTCCTGCGTGCGGTGACTACTGCGGATTTGCTTGCCATGGTCTCCTCAATTCACCCGTTGGCGGCAGAATCGACCGACGCCCGCAACTCCCGGCGGGGCGGCCGATCGCCGGCCAGCAACCGTCACTCCGGTGACTCTCTCAAAAGCTCGCTCACGCTCCGGTTGTAATGAATCCGCTCGATCGCGTCGCCCAGCAGACCGGCCACGCTCAGCACCACCAGCCGATCCCCGAGCACTTCGCCCCGCGTTCCCAGCGGAATCGTATCCGTGACCGCCAGTTTCGTGAACGGCGCCGACTGGAGCCGTTCAATGGCCGGCGGAGCGAAAACCCCGTGGGTGGCGGCCACGTAGATATCCTTCACTCCGTGATCCTTCAGAATTTTCATGGCTTCGGTCACGGTTCCGGCGGTGGTGATCATGTCGTCCACCATCAGCACGTTCTTGCCCTCTACATCGCCGATGATGGCCTTGCTTTCCGTGTGCGTGGCGGAGCGCCGGCGCTTGTCGATGATGCAGATCTCACCCCCGAGCATGTTGGCGTACACCTGCGCACGTTTGACATTGCCCACGTCCGGACTGACGAACACACGGTTGGGCAGCTTCAGGCTGCGCATCCAGCGGGCAATCACCGGACCGGCATTCAGATGATCCACCGGAATGTCGAAAAACCCCTGCACCTGCGCGGCGTGCAGATCCACCGCCACGACTCGATCCGCCCCGGCGCGCTCCAGCAGGTTGGCCACCAGTTTGGCCGTGATCGGCGTGCGGCCTTCGTCCTTGCGGTCCTGCCGCGCGTAGCCGAAGTAGGGGATCACCGCCGTCACCCGACCGGCTGAGGCACGCCGCAGCGTGTCGATCCAGATGAACAGCTCCATCAGGTGAGAATTCACCGGATGACAGGTGGGCTGAATCACAAAACAATCCCGCCCGCGAACGTCCTCTTCCACCTTCACCAGCAGTTCCCCGTCGGGGAACAGCTCGGTGCGACCCCGGCCCAGCGGCAGATCCAGGTGATCGCAGATCTCCTTGGCCAGGGCGGGGTTGGCTCGCCCGGTGAACAGCTTGACCTTGTCCGGATCCAGCTCGCTCACGTGCTACCTCTGCAGTTCCGCCGCCAGCGCGGCGCCAAGATTACCGCTGAGGGTGGTGCCCTCAGGCACAATGCTGTTCCGCGGCACGAATGCGAACGGCCCGATGACGCACTCCGCCCCGATGGCGCTGTCCCGCCCGATGTAGGAAAACGGGTGAATCACCGTATCCATGCCCACCGTCACACCGGCTTCAATGTACGTCTGATCACCGTTGACGATCGTCACACCGCCTTCCCTCACCTGCTTCTGGATCCGACGCTGCATCGCCGCATCCACCTCCGCCAGTTGCTCGCGGGAATTGGCCGCCAGCACATCATCCGGCGCCACCGCCTGCACGGCCGTGATCTTCCGGCCCATCCGGCGCAGAATCCCGTATGTGTCGGTCAGGTAGTATTCACCCTTGCGGTTCTTGTTCTCCAGCCTGTCCAGAGCCGACAGCAACGCCTCCACACGGAAGCAGTAATAGCTCGGAAACGCCTCCTTCACCGCCGCCTGTTCGGCAGTGGCGTCCGCCTGCTCGACAATCTCCAGGAAATTCCCCTCCTCATCGCGGATCACCCGGCCGTACCCGAAGGGATCATCCAGCACCGCCGTGGCCATCGACGCATCCGCATGGTCCTGGCGATGCGCCGCCAGCAGCCTTCGGAGCACTTCCCCGCGGATCATCGGACCGTCACCGGCCAGCACAAACACGTCGCCCTGTAACTTGCGCAATTCCGGTTCACAGACTTTGACCGCGTGACCCGTGCCGAGCTGTTCCGTCTGCTCCACCCAGATGATCCGGCGTTCGTCACTCAACGCCGACATCACCGCCTCTTTCCCATGGCCCACCACCACGATCACCCGCGCGCAACCCGCTTCCCAGCAGGCCTGCAGCACGTGTTCCAGCATCGAGCGCCCGCACACTTCGTGCAGAACCTTCGGCTTGTTCGACTTCATCCGGGTCGATCGACCGGCGGCGAGGATGACAGCGGCCACAGACATCAAGACCACTCAAGCACTCAGGCATTCTGTGCGCTCAGGCGGCACCCGCTCTGCGCCCGCCCGGCTCAAAACACAATCCCACCTTCCTCGCTCGAGAATCCAAGCCACTACCCCGCCTGGATTCGAACCAGGACAAAGAGAACCAAAATCTCTTGTGCTACCGTTACACCACGGGGTAAGAAGGCAGGGCAAGCCACCGGACCGGCTGCCCACCAACGCCGGTGGCCCAGCGGTGGTACGAACGATCCTAAGTGCTTGTCATTCCTTCGCTTACCCTTCCGCGACGGCCCCGCGGACCTCTCAGCAAAGTCCTTGGATCCTACCCGGTCATCGAAACCTGTCAAGAAACGCCCCGGTCACACTATTCCCGGCTCTGCCAAGGCGCGTGACGCAACGGAATTCGCCGCGGCGGCTGGTGGCGGATCAGGATGCAGATTCCATCCACCGCACGCTTCGTCGGGGCAACGCTCCCAACGGTCTCGCCCAGCCCCGACGGAGGCAGTGCTCTTTCATGCCGCGACCGTGCGCCAGCAGTTGCTCGGCTCCCCGGCGCGGGCCGCCACCCGGAAGATCGAGCATCCCAGCAGCCGGGTTTGGGGACGCCGATTGTTGTTCACCCGATGCAGGCTGCGCAGGATCGCAGATCGAACCTCCCCGCAGCCGGGTTGCGGGCACCGGCAAAGAGTGTTGCCCCACGGGAGGCACAGCACTGCGACGAGGGAGAAAAAGGCTGCTCTTTCGACGATGAACCGCCGCCGCGAGGTTGAAGATTCCACCGGGGCGGCGCTGCGCACGCTGTCCTCCGCGGGCGCTGCGCGCGTGGAGGGCAACCCCGTCCCTGCGATCGAATCTCCCCCGGAAAACCAAAGGTCGGGCACGGGCAGCGTTGCCCTCGGCCGTCCTTCGCGGGCGCAGCGCCGGCTGAGGGAAACCCCTTTCCTGCGATCGAGATGCTTGAAAGATCGCAGGTAAAGGAAGCAAGGCGCCTCGGGTGACTTTCGGGGGTTGCGAGGGTTGAGCGGAAAGTGGTCATTCCTCGGAGCCGATCGTCTGACCCGGCCGGGGCTTG
>JAVQWE010000133.1:0-7119 GCA_033579175.1 Phycisphaerales bacterium
GCCCGCAGGGCTGCTCGCCCTGGACCATTGAGGGAAAGCTTGTGGATCACCGCGACATGAGCGGCCGCGGGGGTTATCAACGCATGATCAACAACACCGGACTGATCCTGCCACCGCAGGCCGGCCGGGACGGTCTGCACGACTATCGCTACCTGACCAACGCGGATGGTTCCCTGCAGAATCTGATTCCGCTGGAAGGCAACGAACACCCGGACCACGACCGCATCTGGTGCCAGCATGGCATTGCCCTGCACGATCGGATCATCCTCTCGTTCATTCAGGTTCGGATGATCGAAGGCTACACCGGACCGATGCCGATCGGCTTTGAAATCGTCGGAAGCGGCCTGGCCACAGGCCCTCTGCCCCAGTGCCTCCTGGGCAGTCGAGCTGGAGCCGGCCGCCAAGGCTCGGCATCAGGCGCTGCGGCCTCAGATCCCAGCACTGCTGGTGCAGCGGGTGAGAACACTCCGACGTTTCGGCGGGTCTTTCACCGTGGCACGCACATCCTCTGGCGGGCCGAGCAGCCTCACTTCGGGGTAGCGTTTCTGCGGCGACCGGATGATCCCTTTGTCTACGTCTACGGAACGGTCGATCGCAACGGCCGACAACGCGCCTGCCTGGCCCGCGTGCCCCACGAGCAGATCTGCGAGCTGTCGGCGTATGAATACCTGGCGGGCGACTCGCCGCGATGGTCCCGGTCCATCGACGACTGCGTGGTGCTGTTTGACGGCATGCCGAGCGAGATTTCGGTGTCGTTCAACCACCATCTGCGGGCCTACTTGGCCGTACATTCCCTGGACCTGACGGGGCAGATCGTTGCCCGCACCGCCCCCGAACCGTGGGGACCGTGGTCAGACCCGGTGCTGCTCTGGCAGGTTCGGCCGTCGATCCTGCCGTATCAGCTGCCCTACCCCTTCCGGCTGATCTACGCAGGGAAGGAACATCCCCAGCTTTCGCCGGATGGGGGGCAGACCATCTACCTCACCTACATCGAGTTTGAAGAGTATTTCCCGCACCTGATTGAGGTTGTTCTGGCATGATCCCGACCGTCGATGACCTGAAATCCTCGCCGATGACCCATCGCTTCGGCGACCTGTTCAATCCGCCGGGATTGACCAACTTCCTCGGTTGTGTGCAGAGCGAAGGGCACGACCCGGTGGCCATTCGCAGCTTCGCCTTTCCCCCGTTCGGAATGGGGGATACGGTAACGGCCGGTCTGTTCCTCAACGGGCGCTTTTTCCCGGCGTGGGGAGCACCGGTCACAACCACCTGGTGGCCCGACCGCATCGAGCGCCGGGCAGAAGTGGACGGCTTGCAACTGCACAGCACGACGGTTCTGGCTGTCGGCCGCATGGCTGCCGTCGTGAGGCTGCTGGTGACGAATCAGTCGGGCCAGCCAAGGGAGGTGAGCCTCAAACTCGGCGTCCGCGGGGGAATCACCAGGGCGCAGCGCGCGTGGGACGCGGCCGTCGCCCCTTCCGAAGCCGATAATCGGGTTGAAGTGGATGCCGAACGAAGGGCCATCCGCTTCTCGGCGAGGAATTCCACCGCCCAGCTCATTCAGGGAACCTTCCCGGCTCCGTCAGAAATCACACCCCTGAGCCTGCGACATGTGTTCCGGCTTGCACCCGGTCAGACCCGCACCGTGGACTTCGTGGCAGCGGTGGGAGAGTCGGCCGAAGAGGCCGGGGCACTGTTCGATGTGCTTTCCCGGGACGTCGGCTCGGTGATTTCCGCCGCCCGTGACAACTGGAACGCCGAGCTGCAGGCCATCTTCACACCGGGCAACTCGCGCTTCTCCGGCCACCTGCCGGTGCTGGAGACCAGCGATCGCGACATCCTCAGAATCTATCACATGGGCGCTCTGGGAGTGGTCTATCACAAACGCGACACGCCCTTCAGCGTCCACGGGCGGGCCTATGCCACGCTGATGCCGCGATACTGGCACACCGTCACGTTCCTGTGGGACTACTCACTTTCCAGCCTGGTGCATGCCCTGCTCGATCCGGTGGTGATGAAGGGCTACCTCCGTCGCTGGATGATGCTGGACATCCATCGCCATTTCGGCACGGATTTTCTTGTCGGCGCCGGCATCGGTCCGTGGTACAGCGTCAACGACTACGCCATGAGCGTCATCGCGCGGGATTACCTGCGCTTCAACGGCGATTTTGCCTTCCTTGATGAGCCGGTCGCCGGGAAGCCGGTCATGGAATACCTCCTGAAATACGCCCGCAACTACAGGCAGTTCCAGACCCCCGCCGGGCTGGCCGACTACGGCGGGCTGAACAACCTGCTGGAGTGCGTGAACACCTACCTTCACGAAGTGGCCAGCCTCAACGCTGCCAACGTCTTCAACCTGCGGTTCGCCGCCGCTTTGCTGGACCTCCGACAGGACCCTTCCGGCGCTGCCCGACTGCGGGCAGAAGCCGCGGAGCTGGCTGAGAGGGTGAACCAGTTGTATGTCAGAGGCGAAGGCTGCTGGCACGCCCGCTTTCCCGATGGTTCGCTCCGTCAGGTGCGGCATATTTATGACTTCATCACCGTGCTGAACACCATGCACGAGCACCTCTCCGACTCACAGCAGCGGGAAATGGTCGATTTCTTCCGGCGGGAACTGTACTCGCCCACCTGGGCGTATGCGCTGTCTCCGGCCGACGATGACGCGATGTTCAGCGTGCGACCGGATCATCAGTGGAACGGTTCGTATCCGGCCTGGCCGCCTCAAGCCGTGACCGGCCTGTATAAGATCGGGCAGATCGATCTGGCGTTTGACTGGCTCAAAGGCCTGGCGCGCAGCGCCAACCAGGGACCGTTCGGGCAGGCGCATTTCTGTGAATCGGTCGTCCCCCCCGAAGCGGGGGGCGCCATGAAGGCCCCCAGCGACTTCCCCTACATCAACGACTGGACCTGCGCCAGCAACGGCGCCTGGTGCAACATCATCATCGAGTCCATCTTCGGTGTGCAGGCAGGGCTGAAATCCATCGAGGCTACACCCCGGTTCGGACGCTTCGACCGCGACGCCGTGTTGAGGCAACTCCGCTGGCAGGGACGGTGCTACACCGTGACCCGCGACGGCCTCCAACCCGAATGATCTGCCCGCCGGCCCGCCTCAACACCGCAGACCGGGGGAAAGAAAGGCGTTTTCGATGGGTCATCCTCAGTTCCAAGCGGCGGCGGAGGCAGTTTCGGTTAACCGGCCGGACGCCCGAAAACCACGCCCGGCGGTGGTGGTGTTTCTCGGCGCAACCCCCCTGCCGGACGCCCCCGCCTTGCTTCCGCAAGGCTCATTTCAATCCCGACATTGCCATCCCGCGCACAAAGTATCGCTGGCAAAGGAAAAACAGCACAATCACAGGCAAAGTCATCAGCACGTTGCCGGCCATGATCATGGTCCAATCGCCGGCATTCTCCAGTTGAGCTGCAAAAAGGCCCAGACTCAGGGGGAAGCGACTCTGGTCGCGCAGGTAGATCAGCGGACCCAGGAAATCGTTCCAGGCTCCCAGGAACGTCAACACCGCCACGGCAGCCGCGGCCGGCTTGACCTGCGGCAGAATGATGTAATACCAGGTCTGAACATAGCCCAGCCCGTCGATGCGCGCAGCCTCCTCCAGCTCCCGCGGAATCGTGCGCAGATGCTGCACCATCAGGAAGATGAAGAACGCCGACCCCAGGAAGGCCGGAACCCACATCGGGTTGAGGGTGTTGTACCAGCCCAGTTGCCGCCAGATCAGAAACGACGGAATCATCGTCACCTGCGCCGGCAGCATCATCGTTGCCAGCAGCAGCACCAGTGCCACACCCCGCCCCGGCCAGCGCAACCGCGCAAACGCATAGGCTACAAACGTTGTGCTCACCAGCGTGCCGGCGACACACAGCCCCACCAGCAGCACGCTGTTGAACACGTAGTGCCACAGCGGGATCGAGCGGAAAATCCGGTCGTAGTTGCGCGTCAATTTTCCCCAGATCGCCCGCGGGGTGGACGACGGTGTCAGGACGATCCGCAACGACGCTTCACGCCCCGCGCCTCCCGCCGCCGGCGCGACGCCGGTCGTCGGGTTCTGATGCGACCCGGACGCCTTCGACACCCGATGCAGCGGCACCCAGAGTTTTGCCTGCGACGTGTGATCCTCAAAGGTCGGTGGCTGGAAGAGAATGCTCATCGGACGATGCTGCGCCAGCCAGGTGGATCGGGTCGAACGCCACGTGGTGCCACCAAGGATCAGCTCGGCGTCGATGCGGTGCCAACTGTCATCCGGCTTGAGCGAAAGAATCAGCTTGTGAAGCTCGGCCGGATCGATGGGAAATTCAAAGCGGGTGCTGATCGAGATCGGTCGGGCCGAATCAAAACGGTAGCACCATTGCACTCCCCCTTCCACAGCCAGCAGTTGCGCACGGCTGTCCGGGGGATCCACGCGCCAATCCACCGGGATGTTGAAAATCCGCGCATCCAGCGAGCGCACCTGCAGGCCGTACAGTTCCAGGGCCGCCGTGCCGACAGCACCCGAGGTATCGATCCGCTGATATGGCGAACTGGCCCGGAAGACCGGCAGCGCCGGCAGGCGTCGCCCGGCAGCGACTTCTTCGTCGGTCTTGGCGCTGGTCAGCAGCATCCAGACGAACGGAAAGAGGAACACGGCCGCGATCAACAACAGCAGCAGATGAACCACCACCCGGCCGCTGCGGCTGGACGTGACAGGCCCGCCGGCGTCCTGAGCGCGGTTCCGGGCGGGTGTCGCTCGCGCGACCAACGTCGGGGGTCTGAGGCTGCTTCGCGCCGACGGCGACCGGAGGTGGTGGCGCTTACGCCTGTTCATAGTGCACCCATCGCTTTCCCAGCCAGAGCTGCACCAGTGTCAAACCCAGCACGATCAGGAACAGAATCCAGGCCAGCGCGCTGGCGTAGCCCATGCGGAAATACTGGAATGCCTGCTTGAACAGGTAATAGGTGTACACCAGAGTCGAATCTGCCGGACGGCCTTCAGGAGTCATGATGTACACCTCGGCGAAGATCTGCATCGTTGCGATCACCCCCACGATGGCATTGAAGAGGATGAACGGGCTGAGCATCGGAATTGTCACATGAAAAAACCGTCGCCATGCTCCGGCGCCGTCGATGCTGGCGGCCTCGTACAACTGCTGCGGGATGGACTGAAGCCCCGCCAGCCAGATGATCATGCCCCCACCGGCGCTCCAGAGGCTCATGAGAATCAGCGCCGGTTTGCTCCAACGCTCGCTCTGCAGCCAGTTCGGACCCTCGATCCCCATCCACGAGAGCATGCCGTTGATCGGCCCCTGCGTCGGGTTGAACATCCACATCCACAGGAGGCTCGCCGCCACCAGAGGGACGATCGCGGGCATGAACAGCGCGGTGCGGTATGCGCCAATGCCCCGGATGGCGCGATTCAGCAGCATGGCAATCGCAAGGCTGAGGGCCATCCCGATCGGAACGCGCAGCAGCATGAACAGCGTGTTGGCCATCGACTTGTAGAACAACGGGTCGGTCAGCACGTCGCGGTAGTTCTGAATCCCCACCCATCGCGCCGGCGACAGCGCGTCATACCGCGAAAAGCTCAACAGCACGCTGAAGAGAATCGGCCCGCCGGTCAGCAGCGAAAAACCAACCCACCACGGCAAAGCAAACAGGAAGGCGGCGCGGACCTCCTCGCCCCGATAGCCCTCAACTCGCCGCCGCAACCGGTAGCCGACAACCATCGCCACCAGCGGCACGACGACGACGGCGGCGGCATACGCGGCAACCCACGGGGTCCATCGAATGACCGTCGGCGGGGGAGGGCGCAGCACCTCATCCAACTGCTGTTGCGCCGGTCTGGCAGCGGCGCGCAGCGCCAGGACTATGGGGTCCTGTCCGGTGCGACGGGCTTCGTCATCAAAGCGATGCTGCAGGGCCATTTCCGAGGCCCGCATTTGCGCGTTCCACAATGCCTGTCCGATGGGGGAGACGGGGCGGAACTTTGTATTGGGCATCAGTTCCCGCAGCACCTTGTAAGCATCCTTGAAGGTGCGGGGAACGCGCGGATTTTCGTCGATCGCCTCCCGGACCAGCCGTTCGAAATGAACACGATTGGCCAGACCCTCGGGGAGATAGATTCGTCCTTCGCTTTCCGCCAGTTCGCGTTTGCCCCGTTCGATCAATTGCGTGCCGCGCCAGCTCGTGATGAACTGGATCAGTCGGAACGCCCCCGCCTTGTTGCGCGCCGTGGCGGGAATCACCAGGGAGAATCCCCCGGCCCAGGTGATCGGCCGTTCCCCGGCCGCCACCCGGTCGGCTGGCAGGGGCGCAGGAGCGATGACGAAATCCATGTCCGGACGGAACAACGCCATGAATCGAAACATCCAGTCGTTATCGATCTTCATGGCAATCTGGCCCTGGACGAACGGATCCAACGCCATGGTCTGAAGGCTCTGCTGGAAGCGATTGACGCGTTCAATCCCGCCGACATCGTCATGCAGATCCACGACAAACCGCAGCGCCCGCACGACTTCGGGCGTATCGAAAGTGACCCTGGTGCCATCCTCGCTGAGCAGATTGCCCCCTGCCTGCCAAGCCCACAGATACAGGAAACTGTTCCCAAACCCCATGCCAAAGCCCGGGGCCAGTCCGATCCGCCTGATGTTGCTGGTCGGGTCGCCCGGCCGTTCATAGACGGTGAGCTTCCGCGCATACTCCCGAAGCTCTTCCCAGGTTCGCGGCGGCTTGGGGTTCCCCTGTTCATCCACAAGCCCCGCCTCACGGAATGCCTGACCATTGATGAACAGAAAGCGAATGTCGCCGGTGAGCGGAATGCCGAACAAGCGCGGCTTCTGCCCGGACCCGGGCGGTGCGTAACTGGCCTCGGCCAGTGCCCAGTCATAGTACTCCTGAAGATTGATGCGAAGGGGATCCTCCGGCGATTGCGACTCGATCAGGGATGTCAGATCGGTCAGTGCCCCGCGGCTGGCCCATTCACCCGTGGCGTGACGCCCGAAAAAGTACACATCCGGTGGAACGCCTCCCGCAATCGCCGTCAGCAGACGCTGGTTGTCGGCCGTGATGTCGCGTTCCGCCGAGGCCGAGAGGATCACCCGATACTGCGGATGTTCCTTCTCAAACTGATGTAC
>JAVQWE010000134.1:0-7110 GCA_033579175.1 Phycisphaerales bacterium
CATCACCGCGACGGATGCGGCGAACTACATCAAGCACTCAGGATATGACGCTACGATCGTTTGAAAGACGCTCTAGGTGCGCCAGTCCGGTTCAGGAGGGAGGCGGATCAATTTCCCCACGGCCGACGGGTCACTTGGCGAAGGTGCATCGCTACTTCCAGGAACGTGCCGCACCAGATCCGGCTGCGGTTTTTCGCCAGATGGTGACAGACGGCACGATGCAATTCCCGGCTGACGTTGATCGAATGCCCTCCGCCGACACCATGGAACAGCAGGACGGTCCAGCCTGACTTCTGGCAAGCCAGTTCCACGCAGCCGATCGCCGCTTCGATCGTGGTTTGCTCGGTCGTCCCCTGTCACGGATGCGATATCGCGATTGGCGGCCAGCAGCTCGGACTCGATGCGCCCAAGGGAATACGCTTCCAATCGGAAATTGGGCTTCACCCAATCAGCACTGCAGGGGTGATATTGCGTGTGGTTGGCGATCTCATGCCCTCTCGCGGCCGCGGCCCGCCAGTCTCCCGAGCGCGCCTCAAAACAGCCGGGCGGCGCCATGCGGGTGGGGACGAAGAAGGTTCCCCGCAGTCCGGCCGATTCAAGATCGGGAATGGCGTGGTCCAGATGCTCGGGGAGGGCATCGTCGTAGGCGAGCGTGACCGCTCCACTTGCGGAGCCTGGGAACAACCAGAGCGTCATCGAAGCGTATTCATCTGCCGCACGGTCCAGAGCACGACTGCGCGACCCCGCGGCCGGATCATTCCGGGGAACCCTTGGAATAGTCATACACCCAGACACCGACCGCTGGCTTCCAGTCGATCAGCTCATCGGGTCGGAAGAACAGCTTCAGCTCGCGTTCGGCGGACTCGGGCGAGTCGCTACCGTGGATAAGGTTGAAACTGTTGGAGACTCCGAAGTCGCCACGGATCGTGCCAGGGTTGGCCTTGCTGCCGAAGGTTGCGCCCATCATGCTCCGGCAGATGTTGATCACGTCTTTGCCCTGCAACGCCATCACCAGCACGGGAGATGAAGTCATGAACTTCACCAGCCCGTCATAAAACGGCTTGCCCTTATGAGGGGCATAATGCGTTTCCGCCAGCGCGGCGGGGATTTGCATGAATTTCGCCCCGACGATCTGGATTCCTTTGTTCTCGAAACGGCTGATGATGGCCCCGACCAGTCCGCGTTGCACCGCATCGGGCTTGAGGATGATGAGCGTGCGTTCCATGGTTCTCCTTGGCGGTTTGGGGCGGGGAATATAACCGGCGCTACAGGGAACTGTCCAACCGGCATCGAACGCGCTGGCGGTGCGGGTCGGGCGACCAGCGTCCGGAAGCAACGGAAATTCCACGGATTCGACCGACCGCTGGTGACTCCTGCGATCACGGCCGCTTGATCGCATCCCTGAGCGCCTCGAACCATTCGCGGGGCACGACCCTCCCATTGGCCACACCAAGCCTGATTTCGGGCTTGTTGGATCCGTGAAAATCGCTTCCGCCGGTCTTCAAAAGCCCAAAGCGCTCGGCAATCCGTTGCAGTTCCCGGACCGTCAGTTCGTCATGGTCGCTGTGGAGAACCTCCAGCCCCCCGAGCCCTTCATCCATCAGCTGCTTTACGATCGTCTCGACCTGTGCGAAGTTTTCCCGGCGGAGCTGCACGGGATGAGCCAGTACGGCCACCCCGCCGGCCTGACGAATCAGGTCAATCGCTTCCCGACTGCTGAGTCGATCCTTTTCGACGTAAGCAGGCCGACCTTCACCAAGGTATCTGTCGAACGCCTGTCGAACGGAGCTGACATATCCTTTACGGACCAGCACGGCAGCCAGGTGTGGACGGCCCGGAACCCCCCCGGCGGCTTCGGCCAGCCAGTCTTCCATCGAAACGGCGATCCCCAGTTCATTAAGCCGGTGGATGATCCTGGGGTTGCGCTCCCGCCGGGCTTCCACGAGCCGTGCTGTAAGGGCTTGCAGCGCCGGCGACGAAGGATCGATGCCATACCCCAGCATGTGCAGCGTGCCCGGCTTCGGGAATTCGGAACTGATCTCAATCCCCGGCAGAAACTCGATCCCGAGCCCGGCCGCGGCGTCAGCCGCTTCGGCGATTCCGCCGACCGTGTCGTGATCGGTCAGGGACAGGGCACTGACGCCGCAGCGGTGGGCCAGTTGGATCACCTGAGCCGGGCGGAAGGTGCCGTCCGACGCCGTGGAATGACAGTGCAGATCGACGTACATCGGATGGCTCAGGTTCGACGCTTCTTCTTCTGTCGATCGGCCTGTTGCTGCAGCTCTTCGACCCGCTTCTGCATCTCGGTGAGCTTCCTGGCCAGCCACCCTTGCGGTCGGGAATCACTTTCGCCGCCTGCTGCCGATGCATGCCGGGCAGTGCGTCGGCCCCGCGGCGCGCTGTCGGCATCCACAATCACTGCCCCGGCCTTCTCGGCCTCTTCTTTCCGCTTGATGTGGTCGCGGATGATCTTGCTTTCGATGATCCCGAAGGTTGTGCTGGCCAGGATGTAAAGGTTCAACCCGCTCGGACCGCCATAGAGGAAGACGGGGAACAGCAGCGTCATCCATTGCATCATCTTCTGCTGCTGTTCCTGTTCCGGGGTCATCGCCGGCGGTTTAGGGGTCATCTTATGTTGCAGCCAGAACACAACCGCCAGCAGGAATGGCAGGATGTTCAACCCGCTGATCGGAATAAACAGGAAATTGAACGGCTGATCGAGCTTGATCAGATGATCCGGCTGGGAGAGGTCTTTGATCCAGGTCAGGTTCACTCCGCCGATCTGGAGGAACGGCGCCTGCCGCAACTCGAAGGTGCTCTGGAGCGCACTGAACAGGGCAATCCAGATCGGCATCTGCAGAAACATCGGCAGGCAGCCCAGAATCGGCGTGGCGCCGTGTTCTTTGTAGAACTGCACCATCGCGCGGTTCAGTTCTTCCTTGTTATCGCCGTATTTTTTCTTCAGACGCTCGATTTCCGGGCCGAACTTGCTCATGGCCATCATGTTGACCTGAGCTTTCTTGGTGATCGGATGCAGCAAGGCCCGGACGATCAGCACCAGCACGATGATCGAAATCCCCCAGTCGCGCACGACAAAGTGCACAACTCCCAGCAGCCAGACCAGAAGGTTCACCAGCCATTGGAACGTGCACCAGGCGCATGGGCCGGCGGTGAGAACCAGCGTTTCGTTGTATTTCAGCGGCAACCTGCCCAGGTAGTCATTGTTCATCAGCGACCGCAGCCGCGGGCCGACAAAAAACCTCATCGGCATCGCTACCGATTGCCCCGGTGCCAGAGCCAGCTCGGCGGTGTGGAACCGCACCACCACGTCGCGCCCGGCCGGCTCCGGGTTGTCCGGCGCGAGCGCAACGGCCTCCACCCGGGCCACGTACTCCGGGGTCAGGGTCTGTGGCGCCGCCAGCGGGTCCGGGCGGAGGATGGCGTTGAAATACACACTGTTGGCACCGGCCCACAGCATCGGCTCGCCGTCCTCACCCCGGCTGTAGTCAATCGACGGGTTGCTGGCCGAGAATGATTCCAGGTAATCATGCCGGATTCGAAGCACCTTGCCGGCCTCCAGGTAGCCACCAATTACGGTCCGGTCACTGCCTCGATCGAGCTCTTTCGGCGGCATCACCGGTCCGTTGAATTGCTTGGAGATGACCACCGGAACCTGTCCGACGTTCTCCACGCCCAGCGTTACCGCGATCTCAAACCCGCGGTGCGTATCTTTACTTTCACCCCGCGGCGCGATCGCGTAGGTCTTTGTCAGCCGCAGTTTTCGCCCGTCTTCCCCCCTCAGGAGCAGGCTCCAGCGAGCTGAGCGTTCATCAGAGGAATCAAGAGTCCAGTTCAAACCCGCCAGATCAATCCCCTCCTGACCGGCGAGGTCGGCAAAGCGGAGGCTGATCGACCCCATCGGCCGCGAGGCATTGACAAAACGGGAATAGGGTGTCTGAAAGGTGTAGCGGGAGGGGTTGTCCACATCCACCTGGTAATCGTTCAGGAGAACCGCGTCGATCCCCGCTCCGCGGGAGTTCAGCCGAACCTGCACGGCGAAACGAGGATCACCGGGATTCGCCGAGCCAAGCGAAACCAGACGATCTTCCTGCGGCGCCTCAACCGCCGATATGGCTGCTCGCCCGTCTGGTGACTCCGGGCCCGGTTCGACCGGCGCTGACGGTGGCAGCGGCGCGACCGACGCATCCCCTGTGGCAACCTGCGTCGTGGGCGGTCGGCGCGTCATGTCATAGCCCAACTGCCGACCGATGAAAACCCACAATGGCTCCCACACGAGAATCAGTGGGAGCATCAGCAGCATCACCAGCAGCAGGCGTCGGTTATCCATCACTCATCATCCACGTCAACCGCCACCGACGGCCGCGGGCTCCGGCCCATCGGTGGACGACAGCCACCGCTGAGTTGCCGCTTCTCCCTCAACCTGCACTATTTGCCATCCAGCAGCCGGGCGCCCAGGAAATTGTCCAGCTCGGGCGTTTCCTGCACTTTGCGGACCGTAGTTTCCACATCGTACTCGACCCGTACGAACTCGACGTGAGTTTCCGTCACGACGACGAAGCTGCTCCGCGGGTCCCGATCGCGCGGCTGCCCGACACTTCCGACGTTGATGATCGCCTTCTCGTCGGACAGTTCAAATCTGAAGTCAAGCTCGTCGGGGCTGTAGAAATCCGGTCCTTCCAGAAATACCCCGGGAACATGCGTGTGGCCGACGAAACAGAGCCGCTCAAAGCGCTCGAAAATACTGACGAACTTCTGCGGCGTCGTGTAGATGTCGTCTGGAAAGATATATTCGTTGATCGGGCGACGCGGGCTGGCGTGCACGGCCACGTATTCGTTGGTACGGATGCGTGCCGGCAGCGCACCCAGGAACTTCCACCGGCGGGCACGACGCTCCGGATCAGGATCGTTTTCAAACTGTTTGCGGGTCCAGAAACAGGCGGCCTCGGCGCCGTAATTGAAGTTGTAAGGCTCGTAAAGCACCGCAAAATCATGGTTGCCCATCAACGCCGCCTGACAGCGCGACAGCACGATGTCCAGGCACTCCATGGGGTTCGGTCCGTACCCCACCACGTCACCCAGACACACGATTTCAGTGATTCCTCGACGGTCGATCTCGGCCATGACGGCCGTGAGTGCCTCAAGATTCGCGTGGATATCGCTGATGATGGCAAACATTCGCGGTTGCGAGTCGAAGGATCGTAAGAAAGGGGGTTTACGGCGTCAAATCTGATTCTCCCCCCGGCTTCTGCTGGAGCGTTCGGAGAACATCGTCCGTGCCTCTGCATGCATCTTGCCAGACTCTGGCGGCGTTTTTACAGTCCGATCATGGCCGAGGTTGTCGGGATCACATTGCTGGGGCACGGCACGGTAGGCAGGGGAGTCGTCAGGCTTCTGCGCGAGCAGGGTGAGCTGCTTTTCCGCCGGACGGGGTTGCGATTTGAGCTGCGACATATCGTGGTCCGCGACCGGAGCCGGCACCCCGAAGAGTTGCCTTGTACGACCGACGCCGAAGCGGCAATTGACGATCCGCAGGTGCGCGTCGTCATCGAACTGATCGGCGGAATTGAAGCCGCAGACAGGCTCATTCGACGTGCATTGTCCGCCGGAAAACCTGTGGTGACGGCCAATAAATCCCTGCTGGCGGCGCGGGGACCGACGCTGATGCAGCTGGCGCGCCGCCATCACACCTGCATCGGCTTTGAGGCAAGTTGTGGGGGCGGGATTCCGATCATCGGCGCCCTGCAACGCGGCCTGCTGGCCAATCGTATCGACGCCCTGGTCGGCATCGTCAATGGCACCTGCAATCTTATCCTCACCCGCATGACAGGGCAGGGATGGACCTATGCCCGGGCGCTCGCCGAAGCCCAGCAGCTTGGCTTCGCTGAGGCCGATCCCACCCTTGACGTCTCCGGAGCCGATGCCGCGCAGAAACTCGCCATCCTCGCCGGATTGGCATTTGACTCCACCATCGACCCGTCGAGCATCTATCGGGAGGGAATCGACCACCTGGAGCCGATCGACCTCCGCTTCGCCGCAGAGCTCGGATACGTCGTAAAACTTCTGGCCATCGCCGAGCGCACCGTCGAAGACCGTATTTCGCTGCGCGTGCACCCGACACTGATCCACCGTCAGGATGTCCTTGCGGATGTCAATGGCAGTTTCAATGCCATCAGCGTGTATGGTCATGCCTTGGGCCACGCCCTGTTTTACGGCCGTGGGGCGGGGGCAATGCCGACAGCGTCGGCGGTGGTTTCTGATCTGCTGGCGGTGACGACCGGAGTTCTGCCGGCGGCGTTTGCGCGGTTGCGATTCTGGTCGGACGAGCAGGACGCAGCGCGCCTCCAGCCCATCGGCGATCTGCGCAGCCGCTATTACCTGCGATTGCTCGCCCGGGATGTCCCCGGGACCATCGCTCAGATCACCGAGGTTCTGGGCAGGCATGGCATCAGCATCAGTGCCATCATGCAGCGGGAAGATAACGGGGGTAAGTTCGTGCCTGTGGTCATCACCACACACATTGCCTTGGAGGCCAATGTATCGGCCGCCTTGCGGGAGATCGACCGGCTTGCATGCATCCTCCCGACCACGGTGCGGCTGCGGATCCTCGATCCCCCGACGGAAGCTTCTGAGTGACACGCCGGCTGGTTGCAATGAAATACGCCATCATCATCCCCGACGGTGCCGCCGACGACCCCCTCGCCCAACTCGGCGGCAAGACCCCACTGGAGGCGGCCGAGACCCCCGCCATGGACGCCATCGCCCGCGCCGGGCGACAGGGGCTGGCCCGAACCGTTCCCGAGGGGTTTGAGTCCGGCTCCGATGTGGCCATCATGACGCTCTTGGGCTATGACCCCACGGCATATCACACCGGCCGCGCTCCCCTCGAGGCGGCGGCCCGGCGGATCCCGCTCGCCCCTACAGACTGGGTCTTCCGATGCAACCTCGTCACCGTGGCCGATGGGGTGATGAAGGACCATTCCGCCGGGGCCATCAGCGATTCCGAGGCACGCGAATTGCTCGAAGTGCTGCAAAAAGACCCCCTTTTGGAGGAATTTGAGCTTCACGCCGGCGTGAGTTATCGCAATCTTC
>JAVQWE010000135.1:0-7054 GCA_033579175.1 Phycisphaerales bacterium
GGCGATCGCCGTCCGTCAGCTCAGTCGGTGGCAGCTCCGGCAGATCGACGCGATGGCCGAGTGACTCGGCATGAGTTCGGGCAGAGGGCGAAGCGGCGGGCTTAAGGCATCATGCGGCCCGAGCGTGCTGCGGGCGTGCAGCGGCCACGCAGGGGAAGCCTGCCCGAGCTTTCAGATGGTTTGACACGTCTGCACGTTCGACTACCATCAAAGCACAGCCGTTGCGGGCGTAATTCAGTGGCAGAATGCCAGCTTCCCAAGCTGGACGTCGTGGGTTCGAATCCCATCGCCCGCTATACGATCGCCTTGGTCTGCTTCGGGCAATCCGCAGATTTTCGCTGACGGATGGGCGGGGTGTAACTAAGGTTTCCGGCGGACCTTCGGTTGAGATTTTCAGGCCGGCCGAGCCGGATGGTCGTCGAGGCGGCAATTACCCCGCGGTCTCTGCCCCTCCCGCGGTCAGTGGCAGCCCAGCAGCGCGATCCTGGTCCTTCCAATAGTGTCACCCGCTTTCCTTCAGTCCTCAGGCGCAAGAATTGAGCAGCCATTAAACAAAAACTGGAAACGAATCGTGGCTTTTCCATGGGATCGGTACGACAATCCCTCTCCGCTGCGCGCGGACGCGGCATGGAAAGCACTTGAACTCGCGGAGGATGTGTGAAACTCTCTTGTTTCCTGACGACGCTCACAGGATCTCTCGCAGTGGTTGCCCTGACCGGCGTGCTGTGCACGGCCGACCCGGTCGGTGCAGCCGAACCTGCCGACTCCCAGCGGATGCAGCTCCCTGCCGGATGGACCATCGCCGACATTCAGACCTGCATTGAGGCTGGCACTCCCGGCAAGATGCACGAATTCCTCGCGAAATCAGTCGGTCGATGGACGGGCACCCAGACCAGATGGATGTACCCTGCCGCTGAACCGGTCAGTTCCCGCTGCGATCGTATTGTCACGTCAATCTACGACGGCCGATATCTGAAGGTTGAGATGCATAGTGAGATACCGGGCATCGGTCCCCTTCACGGGTTCGGCCTCTATGGATACGACAATGTTACAAAAGAGTTTGTCAGCACCTGGATCGACAGTTGGGGCACGGGGATCATGAACGGAACAGGCAAGCTCGATCCCGATGGGAAGATCCTGCACTGGTCGTACAAGTACAATTGCCCGTTGACAAAGAGGCCTGCCACGATACGCGAGGTGCAGACGGTCACCGGTCCGAACACGAGGATCATGGAATGGTTCACAACCGACCCGAAGAGCGGACAAGAATATCAGATGCTTCGTGTCGAGTTCGAGCGCGACTGACTGTGGCGCACCATCGGTCAATGGGTGTCCATGCGCGATCCCAGAGGAATGTAAGCGCTTCAGGGTACCCGAAGCGATCCAGCGACATCTGCCCGCGACCGCCGATGGCACCGCCGAGTGTTCCGATCACGGGAAAAAATTACCTCAGGGCACTTTCTCGTACGGGAGAACCTCATGAGCCAGGTTCGAGTTCTGGTCGGCACGCGTAAAGGCGCTTTCATCCTCCATTCCGACGTCGCACGAAAGCGCTGGAAGATCGATGGCCCTTACTTCGGCGGCTGGGAAGTGTATCACGTGAAGGGGTCGCCCGTTGATCCTGACCGGCTGTATGCATCGCAGACCAGCGGTTGGTTCGGGCAGATCATCCAGCGATCCGATGACGGCGGCAGAACCTGGCACACGCCCGGCAGCAAACCTGAAGAGCGGGTCGGCGAGCATGGCATGCCTCGAGGTGAGAGCAACAAGTTCATGTATGACACCTCTGCGGGTTCGGGCAGACCCCTGACCACTCATCAGTGGTACGACGGCACCCAGCATCCATGGGAATTCAAGCGCGTGTGGCATCTGGAACCCTCTGTGTCCGACCCGGACATGGTTTACGCCGGAGTGGAGGATGCCGCCCTGTTCCGCACGACCGACGGAGGTCGTTCGTGGCATGAGCTTGCGGCGCTGCGGGCAATCCACGGGGAACAATGGACGCCGGGGGCCGGAGGGCTGGGCTTGCATACGATCCTGATCGACCCGACCAACCCCCGCCGGATGTACGTTGCAATCTCGGCTGCGGGTGCATTTCGCACGGACGACGGCGGGGAAAGCTGGAAGCCCATCAATCGAGGGCTGAAGTCGAACTACATCCCGGATCAAGAAGCTCCTGTGGGTCATTGTGTGCATCGGATTGCGCTGCACAGGTCGCGGCCAACTACGGTTTTCATGCAGAAGCACTGGGACGTGATGCGTACTGATGACGCTGGGGAAAGCTGGCGGGAAATCAGCGGAAATCTTCCCAGTGACTTCGGTTTCCCGATCGAGGTTCATGCTCATGAGCCGGAAACGATTTACGTGGTTCCCATCAAGAGTGACAGCGAACACTATCCCCCGGAAGGCAAGCTCCGCGTCTACCGCAGCCGCTCCGGTGGCGACCAATGGGAACCGCTAACCAGCGGTTTGCCTCAAGAGAATTGTTATCACAACGTCCTGCGGGAGGCGATGGCTGTGGATTCACTGGATGAGTGCGGCGTGTACTTCGGCACCACTGGCGGTCAGGTATACTGTTCGCCGGACTCCGGCGATCACTGGTTCGCCATCGCCCGCGATTTGCCGCCGGTGCTCTCAGTTGAGGTACAGACGCTCCGCTGATGTTGGCATGGTCCGTTTGCGACGGAGTCACCGTTCCCGTGATTCGCGTTACTTTGCCTTTTCATCTGCAGACTCTGGCGGGAACGGAGCGCGAGATTACCATCGAGCTCACCCCCCCGTTTACGCAGCGCCGGCTGTTGGACGCCTTGGAAGCGCGTTACCCTGCCCTCTGTGGCACCATCCGGCATCATGGTTCGCCCCAGCGGCGGGCACTGGTTCGCTTTTTTGCCTGTCAGCAGGATCTCTCCCACGAGCCCCCGGACGCGCCGCTTCCTGATCCGGTGGTTCGTGGGATCGAACCGTTCATGATCGTCGGGGCCATCGCGGGCGGATGATGCTGCCGAGAACCGGCAGTAAATTTGGCTCAGGCGGGAAATACGCTATTCTCAGAGGGCAACGATGCGTCGATCCTGCCTCCTCATGTTACTGCTTGCAGGTGGCTGCGCCGCGCCGACGACAGATTCAGCCTCAATACCAGCGACAGGGCCGGCTCTCCCGTCTGCAGCCGCGCCGGTTGCTGACCCGCAGGCAGATGATCCTCGCCTGGCAGACCCCGAGTACTGGTTCGAGCAACCCCCAACGGCTTCCGTGGCTGGCGATGATTTTGATGCACTCTGGTCCGCGGCGGAGGCGACGGCGCGCAGCCTGCTGCTCCCCCTTGACCGGCGGGACCGCCGCGGCGGCCTGCTGGTTACCGAGCCCACCACCTCCTCGCAGTTTTTTGAGCCGTGGCGTCAGGACCAGCAAACGCTGTACGACAGGGCGCAAAGCTCGCTGGCGACGATCCGGCGGACGGTCCGCTTCGAGTTCACCCGGAACGAGGAGGGAGGTTACCTGGTGGCTCCGAAGGTGCTGGTCGAGCGTTACTCGCAGGCGGAGAATCGCATCAGCAGCGTCGTGTTGTATCGCTCAGCCTTTCGGGCCGCGCGACTTCAGGAAAATGCCCCCTACGGCACCCGCGAAACCGACCGGGGCGTTTTTCTGCCGACGCGGTACTGGTATGCCATCGGTCGCGACCGGCCAACCGAAGAGTACATCGCCCGGGAACTGCGCAAACGGCTGGGTGCCTCGCAGGGTTGAGGTTGGCAAACCCACGATCCGATTCTACCCGTGACAGCGCGCAACGAACGCAGATGGCGTTGTCAGGTGGGAGCAATTGTCGCACCCGCAACTGCAGGAACCACCATGAGCGGACGGACCGGCGAGTCAATCAGGCCCAGCGCCGCCGCCTTGCGGTGGAACAGCTCGATCGCCTGCAACTGCCTCGGTCCGATGTCATAGTTCAGATAGATTGAAAGGTATTGTAACGCCAGCCCCGCCGGCCAACCGCGGGGAATTGCATACCGGCGTATGATCGACTCCAGACGGTCGATCCCCAGACGGCGCGCCTCCCAGAGCCATTGAGGCAGTTGCCCCAGCAGCACGTCGGCCGCCGCCGTCCACACAGCAAACACGAATGGCAGTCCTGTCAGTTCCCTCCATGCAGCTCCAAGGTCGAGCTGGTGTTCAAACCCCACGGGTTCCTCGCAAACGACCTTGTCGCCGATGAGCAGCCGCGCCTCGGTCGGGCGATTGGAGGCGTCCAGGAGCGAGCGGGTTTCCGGCCGAACTCCATATCGCTCCTCAAGGATGATCCGAGCCAGTGCCACCGATGTGTGACTTTCCGGATCGCAGGCCAGCTCGGTAATTCGATGGAACGGAACGTGGGAGAAGACTCTTACCGTCAGGGTCGGTCCGTCGCATCCGATGCCTCCGACGGGGATGATCCGCAACCCGTCGAGGCGCTGGTAGTCAATGACCGGCAGCAGCGCCACGTCGTAACGGCGCTCACGCAGCCCGGACAGGAGTTTCGCGGGAACGTCCAGAACCAGCTTCACTTCCGCTCGTTCCGACAACCCTTCAATCAAAGGGCGCGCGTTCAGGTAATTCACGCTGGCCACTCGGAACGGCAAATTCGATGCGGCGGCCGATGGCATCACCCAAGATGTACCGCGCGGAGTCCGGTTCCTTAAAGCTCGTGCGGTGCTTTCAACCCATTTGAAACCGGCCGCCGAGCTGAGTCATCCGCCTCCATTGAGAGGGGGTCAGTCCGGTCGCTTGCTTGAAACGACTGGTGAAATGGCTCTGGTGCGCAAAGCCGCAGAGTCGGGCAATCTGACGCATGTTCTGCCGACTCGACCGCAGCGCTTCTTTGGCAGTTTCGATCTGGCAATCGAGAATCAGGTGCTTCGGGGTGGCGCCCGTCGCCTCGGCGAAAGTCCGGTGAAAGTGAAAGGGACTGAGCTGCACCGCGGCGGCCAGTTCCCGCAAAGACGGCTGGCGAGCGAAGCCGCGAGCAATCATCTGCACCGCCGGCAGGAAGCGACTGAAGTCACCATCGGCATGGATGGCTTCTGGCCGGATGGCAAGCCAATGCTCCCGTGCGGGTGCCCGCGCCAGAAGCGTGGCAGGACCGCCACCCAAGGCGGGGTATTCCACGTAACGCACGGCTCGATACGGCGTATCAATGCCTCCGGGGAGCTTCAGAACCCACCTCGCGCGCGATGCCGCGGGAAGCTCCTCCTGTGCCAGCTCGGTGGCCAGCACCCGAAACTGTTTCTGACACCCAGCGAGGGTGCTGGCATCAGAGGTGGTACCGGCAAATCGCACGTTGCCGGCATCATCGATTGCCAGAAATGCCGGTGGCCCGGCCGAGGACGCGGCCGTCGAGCCGCCCCAGTCGCGGGTTGCTGCCTGAATCTGCTCGATTTCCGCCGCAGTGAAATCCGGTCCAATGCGGATCGCCGTCAGCGCCGCCGGATAGCCCGGAAATGCGGGTGATGGCACGGGCACCACCACGTTGTGCATCGCATGATGACCAGCCGCGTTGCGGAGCAGTTGCCCGACGGCAACAGCGGCCAGCTCCGCTTCCGACGCGCGTGTCACGCGACGCGCGGTCATGACGCGCCAGCTCGGGCGGTCCGTTGCGTGCCGATGCTGCCGCACGTACTCGCGCGCCATCGCCTGCATCGGAACGGAAGCCATCACAATCGCCAAGGCCGCCCGCGGCATGGCAGAGACGACATACGCCAACGTCAGCGAGAGTTCTGAAGCGAGCCGCGTCAGGATGGAAGGACCAGCAGTCCCGGCCGTTTGTGACAGGAGGTTCTTCATAATCGTTCTTTTCCACCTCCCTTCCCGAGTTACCCCAGATTACCCGATCGCCTCGGAGCAGAACACAAGAACCGGGGGAAAACTGTTGTCCTTAAACCACATTTTTTCAACCGGTGTGGCCTCGATTCAACACCGCGGACCCCGGATTTCTCCCGGCCAGAACGTCCCACCGCGTTATTGTGGCGATTTTCGCGGGCAGGTCCGGTCGGCCCGCTACGGCACGGCAGTTGTTCTCGAGACGGGAACATGCTTGAAGTACTTTTCAGCGAGCTGTTCTGGGAGAAGAAAATCCGCATCGCCCTACTGAGCCTCGCGACATTCGCGGCGATGTGTTGAGCAGCTTCAGCCTGTCCGGTCCGGCGACGGATCCGTGCTGATTCCGTAGACGTGGAATTGATGAGACAGCGGCTGGAACCCATGCTGCCGGCAGATCTCATCGCGAAGTGCCCGCAGCTTTTCGCTGGTGAACTCCACCACCCGCCCGGTCTCCACGCAGATGAGGTAATCATTCTGTCGGCCGGCGGCGATCACTTCGTAATATGACTGGCGATTATCGAAGAAAACCTGCCTGAGGATCCCGGCATCCTGAAGGTGAGTGAGTGTGCGATAGACCGTCGCGCGGCTGGCACGATGCCCGGCCTCCTTCAGCGCAGACACAAGCTGATCCGGCTCGAACAACCCTTCCCGGCGGAGCACGGCATCGAGAATCGCCGCCCGCTCGGGCGTGAACTTCAGCTTCCGACCGTGAAGGTAGCGCCGAAAGACCGCGCACAATGGCTCATAGGGGGTGACCTGCCTCGCCCCCGCTGCCCGTGGCATGCGGGGAATTGTCGGCAACACTTGCGGCTTCGGCGCCATGAGATGAGTTTATCCTTCTGAGGCTTTGACGGCGAGCCGCCGGCACGCCCAGGGCTTCAAGTCGTCCGGGTCGCCTGAAAAGCGGCCGGGGCATCATCCCAGCCGGCCGCTGGGTCCTGCTAGAGCCCCGATCAGCAGCCGACAGGGCCCGTTCTGACTTCATCGGCCGATCGTCACTTCTTGCCCTCTGCGCGACGCGTCTGAAAGAAAGCAGTCAGCAGTCGCGCACAATCGTTGGCGAGGACTCCAGAAATCACCTCCACCCGGTGATTCAACCGTTCGTCTTCACACAACCGGTAGAGGGTGCGGACAGCACCTGCTTTGGGGTCATCGCATCCGTAGATCAAGCGGGGAATTCTTGCGTTGATGATGGCACCGGCAC
>JAVQWE010000136.1:0-7050 GCA_033579175.1 Phycisphaerales bacterium
CAGGATTCCGATCGTGGCGACGTTCTGTGCGGTGTTATAGGCGACGGTGCTGCCGGTGTAAGTCGAGTTGTCAGCGATATTTACGATCTGGACATCGGTCGGATCGACGCTGTTGGAAACATCCTCGGAGAACTGGAACTGCACGGCCAGTTGCGTCTGCACGAAGAGCCCGCTGTTGATCACGGTGGGGGGGGTGGTGTCGGGGTTGGCGGTCATGGTCACGGTGTATTTGCCAATGTCACCATATGCCCCGGCGCTTTTCACGGCCACGTAATAGGTGCCGGGAGTCGCGTTAAAATTCAGGGTTTCGCCCAAGGCACTGGTGGCTGCGGAAGCCACCACCTGTCCGGCGGAGTTCAGCAGTTCCACGGTGGAGTCGAGCATCCCCACCAGCCCGAAACTGGTGCTGGCGATCTGGGTGCGCACGTTGATCGGCCCACCCCCAGTGAGGGTGAAGCTGAACATGTCCACATCACTGGTGATGTGAATCAACCCCGAGGCGGTTCGATTCGTGGAGGTGCCCGACATCGCCGTAGCCGTTCCGATGGTGTTCCCGTGGTCGTCGGCGCGGTAGCCGAAGGTGTTCACCGGACGGCTGAGCAGCGCCAGATCGTCCTGAGCCGTGGGGGAGGAATTGCTGGAGCTTGGCCCGAGCCACCAAAGCCCGCGGACGGAGTTGCCGCTGGAACCCATGATCGGGGCCTTCTGGGAGGTGCCGGGGTTATATTCCTGAGTCTTCACACCCCCGCTCCAGACGCTCTGATGCTGCAACCCGTACCCGTGACCGGCCTCGTGGGCGATGGTTTCGGCAACCGCACCGAAATTGAAGCCATAATTCTGCGAAAAAACCCACACCGTGTTGGGCTGTCCGTTGGTGTAACTGTCGAGGAACGCCACGCCTCCCACGCCGCTGCCGTACCAGCTTCCGTTGCCCCCGATGACGGCCCGCAGGGTCTCGGCGTTATTGAGATTCCCCGGGTCCACGGTCGTCACATTGATGTTAAACGGGGCAAACTTCTCCGCGGCTCGCGCCCAGATGTATTCGATCTGGGCCAGTTCGGCGGCGGTGAAGCTGTTGGCGTCACCCTCGAAGTTGAATGCGGGGGTGGGGGGGACGTTGTACTGGCCCCACGGCCCCCCGGCATCTCCGTCAAAATCGAGGTACAGTTTGTCCGCGGCACCCGGCAGGCTGTTAAGCACCGGGACATTCAAGGACTGGCTGGCGGCCTGCGGGCCGGAAGGCCCGTCGCCGGAAGCATCGTCGCCGAGGTCGGCATCCTCGCGCAGGGGCATTTCCGTGGGGGGGCGTTCCGGGGGCAGCATTCCGGCCGCCCCGAGGCAGGCGCCACAGCCGCAGACCAGATTCGTGCCGTTGAACGCCGACAGCAACCAGCGTTGCTCCAGCACTTCCAGGCCACCACGTCGGCAGGGGATGTTTGCGGGCGGGGTGCACGTGGGGGTGTGTGCGGTTCGGGGCATCGGCGCGAACGGCGAGGCATGGGACGAGGGCATAAGAGCTCCTGAACAGTTGCCGAATCGGAACGACTCCAGACAGACGACGGCTCGTGCGGGCGAACCGTTCCCAAACCCCTGAAAAGCTGAGTTTATCACGTCTTTACCGGTTCCACAATCAGGATTTGACCTGCTTTGGGCCGCCACGCCCGCCCGAGAAATCCTGTCGCACGATCCGCAGCGCTTGGCGCGTTCCGCACCATCCGTACAATCCGCCCTCCCTTGCGGGTTTACTGGCTTACCGGGCGGTGCGCGCCGGAGTCGTCAGACCCGCCGGGCTACCCGCAATCCGCAACGTGAAAGAGGAAGCTATGCCCGCGACCGGCAAAATCACGCAGGTGATCGGATCGACCTTCGACGCTGAATTCCCTGAAGATCAGCTCCCGAAAATCTACAACGCCGTGAAGGTCGAAAATGAGTCCATCCGTCTGACCGGGGAGGTGGCCAGCCATCTGGGGGGTGGAAAAATCCGGGCCGTGGCACTGGGATCAACCGACGGGCTGGCTCGAGGCATGATCGTTCACGACACCGGCAGACCGGTGTCGGTTCCCGTGGGCAAGGAAACGCTGGGTCGGGTCTTCAACCTGCTGGGGGAACCGATCGACGGTCGGGGACCTGTCAATGCCCAGCAAACCCGCCCGATTCACCGCGAGCCTCCGGAATTTGTCGATCTCACCCCCAAAGCCGAGGTATTCGAAACCGGCATCAAGGTGATCGACCTGCTCACGCCGTTCCTGCGGGGTGGCAAGGCGGGTCTGTTCGGCGGCGCGGGGTTGGGCAAGACCGTGGTCATTCAGGAACTGATCGCCCGGATCGCTCAGCAGCACGGCGGCTATTCCGTGTTTGCCGGGGTTGGCGAGCGCACCCGCGAAGGCACCGATCTCTGGCTGGAAATGCAGGAAGCCAAGATCGGCAACACCGGCAAACGCGTGATCGATCAGACCGTGATGGTCTTCGGGCAGATGAACGAACCGCCGGGGGCACGCCTGCGCGTGGCTCTGTCGGCGTTGACGATGGCCGAGTATTTCCGCGACGAAACCGGCGCCGACACGCTGCTGTTCATCGACAACATCTTCCGCTTCACTCAGGCAGGGTCGGAAGTGTCGGCCCTGCTGGGGCGGATGCCCAGTGCCGTGGGGTATCAGCCGACTCTGGCGACAGAAATGGGCGAACTGCAGGAACGGATCACCAGCACGAAGCATGGCGCGATCACCAGCGTGCAGGCCGTGTACGTCCCCGCCGACGACCCCACCGATCCGGCACCGGCTAACGCCTTCGCGCACCTGGATGCGTTCATCTACCTGGAGCGATCGATCGCGGCCAAGGGGATTTACCCGGCGGTCGATCCGTTGGCATCGGCCAGTCGGGCGCTGGACCCGATGATCGTCGGTGAGGAGCACTACCGCGTGGCCCGCAAAGTGCAGAACATGCTGCAGCGCTACCGCGACCTGCAGGACATCATAGCCATTCTCGGCGTGGACGAGCTGAGCGAAGAAGACAAGCTGATCGTCAGCCGCGCCCGCAAGATCGAACGGTTCTTCAGCCAGCCGTTCTTCGTCGCCGAACAGTTCACGGGCAAAAAGGGCGTGTACACGAAGATTCCGGACATGCTCAAGAGCTTCGACGCGATCTGCAACGGCGAGGTGGATGACATCAACGAACAGGCGTTCCTCTACGTGGGCACCATCGACGACGTGCGCGCCCGCGCCAGAGAACTGGCGGCGGCGTGAGGATGATGCTTCTGGAAGGGGCAGAATCTGCCGCGCCCCTTTGCTGCCCCGCTACGGTCGGATTCCCCGCAGCGGGCGCAAGTATCTGTCAATTCAAGACTTGCACGAATTTCCGACCGGTTCGGTCCATGGGTGTTCGAGAGCCACGCCTCGTGTGACCCGCTGGCGACCGTTGCGGCATTAAAAGCCTCTCGTGGCGTTCGACGGGTTTGATCACGGCGTGGGTGGGTTCTCCTTCTTTTCGGGGGTTCGGTTTCGTCAGGGGTCCGTCAGGGCGGCGGTAGGTGCGGCACGACCCGCGTCGCCGTAAGTCATTTGTGAATCGTCATTTATGACGATCTTTCCTGACTCGATCAGAGCGCACATCGGCTTTTGCACCCCAAGGTCCTGCCGAGGCAACCTGCCCCCCCCGGGGGGAGGTTCGCTGGGACCGCGCTCGATCGTGCTCGGGGGCTTTCCGGGCAGCGCGGGCTGTTGCTTCCTTCCGTTGGTGCCGGCGCCGGTACGGAGCGACGCGCGAGACAGGGGGTGCGGCGAGATTCGAGTCCGGCTGCTGGCGCATCAGGCCTTTTGCAGACTATACTTGGCCCCATGCAAATCGGCCGTGCTCAGATCGAAGAACTGGAAGCCCGCCAGATGCTCGCGCACGTGGAACTGGTGCGTAACGGTGCCTTCGAAGCTGGCCCCACTGCAGACTGGGTGCGGGTGGGCAACTGGATCATCGGCGGGGGGTCGCACGCGCATGGAGGATCGCAATATGCATACCTCACCAATTCCAGCGGGAGTCCCGCCAACAACCTTTCCGGGACGCTGTACCAACAACTGACGATCCCTGTGACCTCGGTCAACCCCACCCTCACGTTCTGGACCAAGATCACCACTGCTGAGACCACCACTACGCAACAGAAAGACCTTCTGCACGTTCGCATTCTCGATGCCAGTGGTTCGCAGACGCTGGCGCATCTGATCACGCTTTCCAATCTCAATGCCGTCACCACCGCCGGCCCGCACACCGCCGCCGGAAGGTATACCCCCCATTCGTTTGCCCTCCCGCCGGCGCTGATCGGGCAGACCATCCGCGTGGCATTTGTCGGGAGCACGGATGCTTCGAACCCCACGGTTTTTCGAGTGGATGACGTGGGCCTGAGTGAGCCGATTCCGCAGACTCCCGGGACGCGGGGGCAGGTCGTGGGCTATCTGCCGTACTACCGGCAGTCGCTTTTCAGTCAGATGGACCTCGATCATCTGACCCACATCAACTATTTCGCAATCACCGCCAGTGCCAGTGGGGCCCTGACCACCACCAACATCAACAACGCTTCGCTGGCGGCGGTGGTCAATGCGGCCCACGCGCGGGGAATCGGCGTGAGCATCACAGTAGGTCCGCAGTCATTCAGCGCGCTGGCGGCTGATCCTGCGGCCCGGGCAGCCTTTGCGCAGAACATCAGGAATTACCTTCTGGCCCGGAACCTCGACGGAGTGGACATCGACTGGGAACCCCCCGGCAACGGCGTGGATTCCGTGAATTACGGACTGCTCATCCACGATCTGTATGCCCAGCTCAACCCCATTGGCAAGAAAATCACCGCCGCCGTCAATCCGTGGACCAAGGAAATTCCGGTGGCGGCCACGCAGATGATGGATTGGCTCAACGTCATGTGCTACGACTTCCATTACGCCGACCATTCCACGTTCGCCGCCGCCACCGATGGGATGAACCAGTGGTTCCATTACGGAGTGGCCCGGGACAAGCTGGTGATGGGAATTCCATTTTACGGGCGCTCGGGTACGAGCTGGAGCAACACCACAGCCCGCACGTATGGTGCGATTGTCAATGATTACCGCAGCATTCACGGCGTGTATCCAACGGCGGGAATTGACTCCTACACCGACTCCAGCGGCGCCACTTTCTTTTTCAACGGTCGCTCAACGGTCCAGGCGAAGGTGGACTTTGTCCGCGACAACGCCTTCGCCGGGGCGATGATCTGGGAACTCGGACAGGATCATTGGGAAAACGGGCAATACACACCCTATTCCCTGCTGCCGGTGGTCGGCTCGATCCGACGCCCTGATCCGCCTTCGGCACCGGCGCTGGCAGCAGGAAACGATACCGGTACCAGCTCCACCGACCGTATCACCCGAATCGCGAACCCCACCTTCACCGGCACCGCGATGCCTGAAGCGACCGTCACGCTGTTGATAAACGGGCTGCCCCGCGGCTCGGGTACCACCGACAGCTCCGGGTTCTGGTCGGCAGGGGTCAGCATTCCCTTGCCCGACGGCGGGCACACCGTCACCGCCGTCGCCAGTACCATCAACGGGACAAGCCTGCCCTCGACGGCGACGACGGTCACGATCGACACGGTTGCGCCCACCGTACTGTCGCTGGAATTCGAGTATCTCACCCGGCAGGCCGTCCGGTTCGATTTCAGCGAAACAGTCCACCCCACCTTCACGATTGACGACCTGACGGTGAGCCATGTGGCTACATCCCTGCCTGTCCCCGCAGGCCAGATGTCGTTGCAGCGCTCCGGCAACGTGTATCACCTGGGTTTCAACGGCGTGCCGGGAGGCATCCTGCCGGACGGCAATTACCGGCTTTCGATCCAAACTGGCAGTGTGACAGACGTTGCCGGCAACGCGCTGTCCGGCACGCCTGCTCTGGACTTCTTCGTCCTTGCCGGGGATGCCAACCGCGATCGCTCGGTCAACATCTCCGACTTCTCGATCCTGGCCGCGCGATTCAACCTGCCGGGCACTTTCAGCCAGGGGGATTTCAACTACAACGGCACGACCGAGCTGGGGGACTTCTCGATCCTGGCGGCCAGGTTCAACACCAGCCTGCCGGCGCCGGGGGACCTGCCCGCGCCCCGGCCGGCGGGGAACGGCTCCGGGGTGGCGTCGTCGCCAGCCGCCGCGTTGCCGCCGCAAGTGCGATCGTGGGCGGGCCTGCCACCATCGGGGAGCCTCGGGCCGTCGCCGGGCCCGTCGTTCGGGGGCCTGCCGATCACTGAGGAAGTGCGGGCATGGGGGCATCTGCTCGGCCCAAGCAATCGGCCGACAGGTGCGACGACGGTTCAAGCGTCGCCGGATGTGCTTACAACCATTGTGCGACGGATCGAGGATTGGCCGGCTGACCGTGCCTTGGCCTCGGAAACCTTCGCTGAGGGGGACTCTGCAGTCCTCTGACCGGTTCCGCTGACGCGCTGGATTGACCGGTAGGGCAACCGGGGGCGCAATTCCCCGAGCCCCGCACTCCCGAACTTCAGCGCAGAGGGGCGTTCGAAGAAGCGGACTGCATGTACGGTGTGGGAAGGAGAGTCGCCTGCACGCTCGAACCGGAGCGCAGCGGCGCGTTCAAAAGGTGTTCCGGGATTGTCGGGGGATGGGACACCCACGCGTGAACCAGCGGATTTCGCAAAAACCCGGGCCGGGATCGTGCCGCGGAGACGACCGCATTTCTGAGAAAAGCCCGTGTTCGTTCAAAGGCAGTATCGGTTGAGAGTTTGCCTGCGGTCAGGTTCCGAAGCGCGCGCGCCATTCCCTGCCGGTCTGTTCCATGCCGCTTTGCGCGGCGGCGCGCCGGAGCCGGTGAAGCGTGGGCATTCCCAGAGCGAATTCCTGCATCCAGTCCCGCGCGAACTGCCCGCGCTCGGTCTCGGCAAAGATTTGGCGGATCTGGTATTTATCGCGTGACTGCACTTTGCCCTTGACTTCTGCCGGCATCGCCTCCATCACCAAACCCAAATCCTCGAGTTTCTGCCGGCTGAGCGTGTTACCGCCAGGCATGATCCCGCGGGCCCCTTGA
>JAVQWE010000137.1:0-7042 GCA_033579175.1 Phycisphaerales bacterium
CGCTCATCCTCACAGCCGACGAACAGCGCTCCCCGGAAAGTGACCGGCGGCTTTGCGAACGGCTGCTCCAGCAACCGGGGATCATTTCGGCCTGGCTGATTCCTCAGGATGGTCAGGGGGAGCTGGCGCTGGAGCTGGCTTACGATCCCCGGCTGATCACATGGAATCAGGTCGAGCGTGAAGTTCAACTTGCCGGCGCGCGTCTTCGAGCGAATCGTGCGGCGATTCTGCTGCGCGTGGTCGGAATCACTTCGCCGCGTGCCGAACCCACGATTGAGCGCGCCCTTGCCCAGCTTCCCGGTGTGGCAGCAAGCGTTTCACACTCGGCTGGTACGATCCGGATCGAGTTTGATCGACGTGCTTGCGCGCTGGCGGAAGTGGCTCACCGGCTCGATGGGCTGGGAATCCGTATCATCCGTGCCGAGCCGATCTCGCAGGAACCGGCGGATGTCAGCAGCCTGGCGCCAACGGCTGCGCGGATGGCGGGCAGGTCGGAATACTGGAAACTCGCCCCTGCGATCCTCGGCGCAGCGCTTTTGGCGGCCGGGTTTCTCGTCCACGTCCTGGACGGCCCGACGTGGCTGCGAATGATCCTGCTGGCCGGGTGCTATGTTTCCGCCGGCTGGAAAACCGCGGTTGATACGTGGCGCACCCTGCGGCAGTTCCGGTTCGATATCGACGTGCTGATGTTCGCCGCTGCCGTCGGCGCCGCCATCCTCGGGCATTATGAGGAAGGGGGGCTGCTGCTGGTGCTGTTTGCCCTCGGGGGCGCAGGGGAGGAACTGGCACTGGACAAGGCGCGATCGGCGATTGCGGCGCTGACGAAGCTGGCTCCGGAAACTGCGGTGGTGCGGGATGCCTCCGGCAGCCAGCGTGAGGTGCGCGTGGAGCAACTGCGAATCGGCGACGAGGTGATTGTGCGCCCCTTTGACCGCGTGCCGGCCGATGGAACCGTGTCTTCGGGGGTTTCGGCCATCGATCAGTCTCCGATCACCGGTGAAAGCGCGCCGGTGGAAAAGCAGGTGGGCGATCCGGTGTTTGCCGGCACGATCAACGGCGGGGGGATGTTGACCGTCCGTGTCACGAAGCTGGCAGGAGAATCGACGCTGGCCCGGATCATCCGCATGGTCAACGAAGCGCAGACGACCAAATCGCCCACGCAGCTTTTCACCGATCGTGTGGAGCGGATCTATGTGCCGTGCGTGCTGGTCGCGACCGCGGCGCTGGCGTTGCTGCCCCCGCTGCTGGGGGGCGACTGGGGCGTCTGGTTTTATCGATCGATGGCGTTTCTCACCGCCGCCAGCCCGTGCGCGCTGGCGATCGGAACGCCCGCAGCGGTCCTGAGCGGCATTGCCCGTGCGGCGCGGCTGGGGGTGCTGGTGAAGGGTGGAGCGCATCTGGAAAACCTCGGCCGGGTGAAAGCGGTTGCATTTGACAAAACCGGAACTCTGACTCGCGGTCGTCCGCGCGTGACCGATGTCATCGTTCTCAACGGAATGCCCGAGGAGGAGTTCCTGCGACTCGCCGCCGGCGCCGCGCAACACACCTCTCACCCCAACGCCCGTGCCATCGTGGGCGAGGCGCTGTCGCGCGGGCTGGTGCTGCCGGAGGCTCTGGACGCACGAGAGGTCCCCGCGATGGGTGTACAAGCCGTGGTGGAAGGACGCACGATCGTCGCCGGCAAGCCTGCCATCCTCCCTGAGCGTTGTGCCGGCGCTGAGGATCTGCGCGCGACGATCGACCGGCTGACCCGGCAGGGCAAGACGGTGACGGCCGTCGGGATCGAGGGTCTGCCCGCCGGCGTGATCGGGCTGTCCGATCTTCCGCGTGAGAGCGCCGGCAGCGCCATACGCGGGCTGCGCAACCTCGGCATCCGCAAGACGATCATGCTCACGGGAGACCACGCGGGAGTTGCCCGCGCCGTGGCGGAGGAAGTCGGCATCGACGAGTATCACGCCGGCTTGCTTCCGGAGGACAAGGTTTGGCGCGTTCGCGAATTGAGCCGGCGTTTCGGGGGAGTGGCCATGGTGGGCGACGGTGTGAACGATGCGCCGGCGATGGCCGCTGCCACCGTCGGTATCGCCATGGGCGGCGCGGGGACCGACGTGGCCATGGAGACCGCCGACGTGGCCCTGATGGCCGACGATCTGGCGAAACTGCCGGATGCCATCGGGCTTTCGCGCTTCAGCCGCCGAATCATCCTGCAGAATCTCGTGATCGCGATGGGTGTGATCGCGGTTCTTGCCCCGCTGGCCGCCCTCGGATACGCGTATCTGGGAGTGGCCGTGCTGTTCCACGAAGGTTCCACCATCCTGGTTGTGTTAAACGCCCTTCGATTGCTGCTGTACGGGCGGCGTTGAAACGGCCGGCGCGGGCATCCGCCAACTGGCCTTTTTGCGGAGGGCTGATGCCGAGGCAGGTCGCCTTCGGAAAGCTTGCCTTGGGATCATCCTGACGGGCATTTGCGGACGACGGTGTGCGATGTTTTCCCCCCGTTTGACAGGGTTCAGCGGGGTCGGGACAATGCATTTTTCATAGAAAACCACCGCCGTGGCCGGTTGTTCATCCGGAGACTCCTGAAGATGCGTGCACCTTTGAATCGATCGGCTCGCCGGGTGATCGCCGGCACAATCTGCGGAATGCTTCCCCTGATCGCCGGCTGCGATTCACCGGCCCATCAGGCAGACCGCAAGGCCCGTGCAGAAACCGAGACCGCCGAAACCCTCCTGATCACCGGGGAAGACCCGTCCCGCGCCTTGGAGCTGCTGACCAGCGCCGCCGGCAATACCGAAGCCGCCCCTGCGACGCGGCTGCGGGCGAACGCTCTGCTGGGACAGGTGTTGATGGAAGACGCCCGGAAAATCGCCTGGAGTGTCGATCGGCTGATGCGCGACTCCCAGCGTCTTTCCATGGAAATCGCCCAGTTGTGCGGGCAGACGCAGTTCGCCGCGCAGCTGGCCCGCGGCTATCAGAAGCTGGATCCGACGCCAATCGTCAACAATCTCTCGAAGCAGGCCGAGGACGCGCGCGGTGGGGCAGATCGCCTGATCTGGTTCGAAGCCAATGGCATGCGTTTTGAGACGGTGGCGGCGGCAGCGCAGGAGATTTCGCGTCTGGAGGGGGAGATTGCACGACTTCAGGAGCAGATCAGATCGCTGGAGGCGCAGCGCGATGCGGCGCTGACTTCGGCCGAAAAAGCCGCGCTGGAAGCCGAATCCGCCCGCGGACGCGAGGCAGTCGAGGCGTTCATCCGCGCCAGCAACGCGCGGAAACAGGCGGCCGACCTGGCCGTGCAGATCGACCTGCAGCAAGCCGCATTGCGACCCCTTCAGAAGAACCTCGCGATCGTGGTCGCTCGCAAGGAGTACATTTCCGCCGCGGCCAAGGCGCTGGAGGATCAGGGATCAGCCATGCAGAACAGCTGGCTGACGATTCAGAAGGCCGCTGCCGCCCAGCAGGCGCTGATCCGCACAATCACCACGGGCACGGAGCCGGGGGAGGCAGTCACTCTGTCGCTGCCCGAGGGGGTGCAGGTGTCCATCGACAGTCTGCCGGCCGGATCAATCGCCCAGAAAGCCTCCAAGCTGGCCGAGATTGACCGGCTCGCCGAAGCTCAGCGCGCCGTGGCTCTGGAAAAGCTCAACAGCGCCGTGAAGCACCTTGCGGATGCGGTCATCGCGGCCGACATCGCGCGCAAAGACGTCGAGCTGGCCAAAGCCGAGCATCCCGGTGCGGCCGCGGGACAGGTGAAGGCCTGGGAGTCGTCGCGCAACACCCTCAGCGCCGCGACGTACCGTGTGCAGCAGGCCGCGGCGCTGCAGCTTCTGGCAGAGCTTCACGCCAGTCACGCCGCCGCACTGGATTTGCGCCGCAAGCTGCAAGCGCTGGTTGCCGCGGCTTTGGCGGGAACGGGGGTGGAACCTCCGTCGGTCCTGGCCGATCCGCAACCGGTGCAAGACCAATGGCAGCAGGCCGCCGATGCCGCCGATGAGGCGTACAGGTCGGCCGACGAGTTGCTGGAGACGGTTCTGGAAGCCGGTCAGACGACGGAGGCGGAGCGTGCCGCGGCCGATGCGGCGCGGATTTCCCGGATTTTCCAGTTGTATTCCTGGTCGATCCTCTCGGCCGAGCGAGGTGCCACGGAGCAGGCGCGAACGCAGATGGACCTTGCCAAAAGTATGGTGACCGACGCCGTGACCAACGGCATTCGACTGCCCGCGCTGCCTCCGGTCCTCGCCGCCGCCGCGGCCGCCGTGCCACGCCCGGTGCCTCAGGAGCCGTCGGTAGAACCGACCCCCTCGGAACCCGGGCAAACGACCCCCCAGGAGCCTTCCAACGACCAGAACCTGCCGGTGGAAACACCACCTGCCAATCCGGACGATGCGTCCGCCCCCCCACCGGAGCCGCCCGGTGGCGGGCCCGGGTGAACCGTTGTCGCGGCGCCAACGCGGAACCGCCCCCTCTTTCGCGGCCGACGTGGTACAATCATTCCGTCGTGATGGCCCCGAATGCCTCATCCCGACTGTCGGGGATCGATTTTGAGCTGATCGATCATACAGGGCGACGTTTCCGTCTTTCCGAGGAGCTTCGTCTGGCGCCGCTGCTGCTGGTGTTCGTGCGCGGCCACTGGTGCCCCTACTGCAGACGCTACCTGAGCAAGCTGCAGGAAAACCACCAGAGAATCCGGCAGGCCGGCGCGCGACTGGCGGCGATCAGCCCGGAACCACCGCCCACCTCGGCCGAGCTGGCCCGGCAGCTGGGGTTGTCGTTTCCGATTCTTTGTGATGTTAATGGGGTGGTGATCAACCTTTTCGGGGTTCGCAATAAGTTCACGGCAGCGCGAACGCTGATGCCGCACCCGGCGGTCTTCCTGATCGATCAGGCGCGGATGGTGCGATTTGGCTCGATCGACCGCAACTTCCGCAAACGCACGACGATCCGCACGATTCTTCAGGCCATAGAATCGCTGGCCCCGGTGGAACGCTCGGCCGTGTGAAGGCGACGTGACGTTCCCGTTCCGGCTGCGTACAATGCAGTTGATTCGCTCGGGGTGGTCCCCGGAAGTCCGGAGATCTGAGAACAGACCCGTCGAACCTGATCAGCCAGCCACTTGCGGCGAGCTGCGGAGGGAAGCGAACCATGACATCCGACCCGCTCACCATCCTCCTGAAACACCATCATTGGGCAACCGGGGTCGTGCTGGATCTCTGCCAACCGCTGTCGCACCAGCAGTTCCATCAGCGCTTTGATATCGGCCCGGGCAGCCTCCACGATACCATCGACCACATCATCGGCTGCGTCGAATTCTGGACAGCCCGCGTGAAGGGCCAGAGAACGCAATCCACCCCGGCGGAGCAGACGATTCCGGAGTTGCGCAACCGGCTGGATGCCTCGACGGCAGCAATTGAGGCACTGATCGGTGAGCTGCAGGTTGCTGACATGATGGATCATGAGCGCACCGACAGCCTCAGCACCCCCGATGGCAGGATTGAAGCAACGTACACCTGCGCCGCGGCGATCGTGCACTGCCTGGTTCATGGCACCCACCACCGTGCGCAGGCGTTGAACATGCTCCGTCGGCTCGGCGTGCAACCGTTGCCCGAGCTGGACGTGATCGACTGGCAAATCAAAACTGAGAACCCAAGGTGATACGACGATGGCTGATCTCATCCACAACCATTCGCCCGACCGTTCCTTTGTGCTGCCGGTGCACGGGGCAGGAAATCCCGGCCTTGACGGGGTGACTACCCCCGGCAGTTTCGCTCTGAAACCGCAGATCGGCACGCCGTGGGCCTTTTCCTCCCCCGACACGCCCGGCATGCCCCCACCGAGCGATAAGACGGCCTGGGATTTCCTGCCCGCGGGCTGGTCCACGCGCCTCGCTGTCGAAGAAGGTCAAGAGCCCCGGTCTGAGCAGGCGGATTCCGATGCTTCGGGAAGGGTTCATCGCGCGTTTCGCGAGGCGTCCGGGGCGATCCGTCACGTGTATCACCCGGCAGAGTTCACCCCGCGGACACAGCTTGAGCATGCCCGCCTCGGCATCATCACGCCTGAAATGCGCCGCGTCGCCGAGCGCGAAGGGCATCTTTCTCCGGAACAGGTGCGCGATGAGGTTGCCGCCGGGCGAATGGTCATCCCGGCCAATCGGAACCATCTGCGCTACCGGCTGGACCCGATGTGCATCGGACGGGCAAGCCACACCAAGGTCAACGCCAACATGGGGGCATCACCGGTGTCTTCCTCCACCGAAGAGGAACTGGAAAAACTGCATTGGGCCGAACGCTGGGGAGCCGACACGGTGATGGACCTGTCCACCGGAGGCGACCTGAACCGCACCCGGCTGGCCATCGTTCAGAACAGTCGCGTGCCCATCGGCACCGTGCCGATCTACTCCATGATCCTCGGCCGGCGCATCGAAGACCTTGACTGGCCGGCGATCGCCGCGGAGCTCCGGAATCAGGCGGAACAGGGGGTGGATTATTTCACGATTCATGCCGGTGTTCTGAAGGAGCATCTGCCGCTGGTGCGCCGTCGGCTGATTGGCATCGTGTCGCGGGGGGGCAGCCTGCTGGCCAAGTGGATGCTGCATCATCGCCGGCAGAACCCGATGTACGAGCATTGGGAGGACATCTGCGACATCCTTCGTGAGTATGACGTCACGTTTTCGATCGGCGACGGTCTGCGACCCGGGGGGCTGGCCGATGCCAGCGATGCAGCGCAGTTTGCAGAATTGCAGACACTGGGGGAACTCACTGAGCGCGCCTGGCGGAAAGGTGTGCAGGTGATGATCGAAGGACCCGGGCATGTGCCCCTGGATCAGATTGAATACAACATGAAGCTGGAACGGCGGTTATGCCACGGCGCGCCCTTCTATGTTCTGGGACCGCTGGTGACGGATATCTTCCCCGGCTACGACCACATCACTTCGTGCATCGGCGCCACCAACGCTGCCTATCACGGCGCCAGCATGCTGTGTTATGTCACCCCCAAGGAGCACCTGGGCCTGCCGAAAAAAGAGGATGTCAAACAGGGGTGCATCGCT